>JAYSTT010000001.1:0-1899 GCA_043719495.1 Ferruginibacter sp.
TGTGCAGCACTTACCCAATGGATGGTTCCCTTTACACTAATGCCGCTGGTATCGTTGCCACTTTTAGTTTCGGGGAAATAAGTGCAGTGTATTTCTGTAATGTTTCCAATAGCATCTTTTGCAAAAGATTCGCATTTTAAAATGTATGCACTTTTTAACCTGACCATTGTGCCTGGTGCCAGGCGAAACCATTTTTTTGCAGGCTCTTCCATAAAATCTTCCCTTTCAATCCACAGCTCTTTACTAAACTGAATTGTTCTTGTTCCCATTGCTTCATCGGGGCCATTCTCACTTATCAGTTCTTCTGTTTTATTAGCTTCGTAATTGGAGATAATTAACTTTACCGGATCTAAAACTGCCATTACCCTTAAGGCCTTTTTGTTTAATTCTTCCCGTAAACAAAATTCCAATAAACTGATATCAATTAAATTTTCTCTTTTGGCTATACCAATTTTATCGCAAAATAAACGGATACTTTCTGCAGTATAACCTTTTCTTCTAAAACCGCTTAGGGTTGGCATGCGTGGGTCGTCCCATCCCGTTACATACCCTTCGTTAACCAGTTGCAGTAATTTTCTTTTGCTCATTACTGTGTAAGTCATATTCAATCTTGCAAACTCATATTGGTGTGAAGGAAAGATGTTTAATTTTTCAATACACCAATCATATAGTTCACGGTGAGGGATAAACTCTAAAGTGCAGATACTATGGGTTATATTTTCGATACTGTCGCTTTGTCCGTGTGCAAAATCATACATTGGATAAATACACCAGGTATCTCCGGTTCGATGATGCTGCGTATGTTTGATGCGGTAAATAATTGGATCTCTCATCAGCATATTTACATGTGCCATATCTATTTTTGCCCGTAATACTTTTTCACCATCTTTATATTTTCCTTCTTTCATTGCTGTAAATAAAGAAAGGTTTTCTTCAATCGTTCTGCTACGGCAGGGGCTGTCTTTACCCGCTTCTGTGGGTGTACCTTTTAGTGAGGCAATTTCTTCCGCAGATAAGTCATCAACATAAGCCAAATCTTTCTTTATTAAATTAATGGCAAATGAATAGAGTTGATCAAAATAATCTGATGCATAAAATTCATTGGCCCAGTTAAAACCCAGCCAGCGAATATCCTCTTTAATACTTTCAACATATTCTGTTTCTTCAGTAACCGGGTTGGTATCATCAAAACGGAGATTAGTTTTACCTCCATACTTTATACCCAGTCCAAAGTTTAAACAAATGCTTTTGGCATGCCCAATATGCAGGTAGCCATTGGGCTCCGGCGGAAAACGGGTTAGTATGGTTTTGTATTTACCATTTTTTAAATCATCTTCAATTATCTCTTCAATAAAATTTAAACTCTTTTCTTCACTCATCTTTTTTTAATTGAAATGCAAATTTAAGGAAACTGGATTTAGTAAATCTTGTTATGCAGTAATTGTAATTAATTACGCCTATTTACTTTTCATCCCTTGCAGCATTAAAATTATTTTATCCAATTTTTCATCTTCTATTTTGCTAAGGTGTATTTGCAATGCTTCTATTTCTTTTTTTGCATCCAGATTGGTTTGATAATCCTCTTCTGCCTGGATACGGTCCCGGCCCGTTTGCCGGTTTTGCGCCATCATAATTATTGGTGCGGCATAAGCGGCCTGGGTAGAAAATATAAGATTAAGTAGAATGAAAGGGTAAACATCCCAATGGCGTACAAACCCAAGTACATTTATTGCCATCCATATTATTACAAAAATAGTTTGCCAAATAATAAATTTCCAGGAGCCCATGCCGCTTGCAACTGCATCGGATACTTTATCCCCAAAAGTGAGGGTTTCTTTATGTTTAGCATGCCAGTTACTTTTTGCCATAGTATTTATTTAAGTGGTTAAAAATATCGTG
>JAYSTT010000002.1:0-1899 GCA_043719495.1 Ferruginibacter sp.
TCTCTTGCACCCATTAAAAGTAAGACAGAATGATCAGAAAGATGTGGTCGTACAGTTTCAACAAACTGATTCCGGTCTTCAATAAAAAATGCTTTTTTACCCAATGCTTTTATGTCATTTATTAAATCGTTGGCACTGATATCTTTTACTGCAGTACCACCGGCATAAAATATTTCACTCATCCATATTTCATCTTCATCTCTTAACACATGGGCCAATTCTTTTACAAAATCATTTCGTAAAAACCTGGTGGGGCCATAACCATGGGGTTGAAACCACGCTACCACTTTATTGGCAAGTGGCTGGCAGGAAGCAATGGCAGCTGCACATTTTACCGGATTGTGTGCATAGTCATCAATAACCCAAACGCCATTTTTTTTGCCCAAAATCTGGTTACGGCGATAGATACCTTCATAATGCTTTAAAGCTTCGGCACACGTTTTTAAATTAACCCCCAGTTGGTTAGCTATTGTTGTTGCAGCCAATGCATTTTCCATATTGTGCCTGCCAATGGCATTTATTTTAAATGTGGTTTGCTGAATGTTGAATTGTATAGAGAAACCTTCCTGTACAAAATCTTTTACAATAAATCCACATCCTGAATTTTCATCAACAGAAAAATCATGACTGCTGTTTTGTGATAATTGCTTTGCCAAAGCATTGGACTGGTTTACAATAAATAATTTTTTCGTATTGTTTTTAAATGTGCCGAATATCTGCATTAGTTCATCAATCTCCTGGTGGTCTTTATCTACATTTAATAACAGACCCACTTCCGGATGATATTGTACAATGCTGCCATCGCTTTCATCTGCTTCGATAACCAGCCACTCTCCTGCCCCCACTTTTGCATTGCCAATTTTACCTTCTTTAATAATACTGGTTAATCCTGCACCACTGATAATGCTGGGTTGCATTCCGGCAAATTGCAAAATATCAAACAACATGGCACTGGTAGTACTTTTACCGCTTGTGCCACCCACCGCAATTGTTTTTTTACTTTCTGCAATAATAGAAAGCAGTTCACTTCTTTTTAAAATGGGAATATTTAGCAGCTTTGCTTTTTGCACTTCTGCAACAGTATCTTCAATTGCTGTGGACACCACCACTAAATCTGTTTCACTTGTAATCCCTTCTCCATTTTGTAAAAAACATTGTATTCCTTCTGCCTCTAATTTTTCTTTTGTTTCGTTGTATTCTCCTTCCTTAAAATAACGGTCACTGCCACTAACATTTTTTTCAACGCCAACTAAATATTGTGCAATAGCACTCATGCCCACCCCGGCAATACCAATGAAAAAAATTTTTTTAAAATCTTTTATATCCTTTATCATACCAGGGGTTGTACTTTTTTATGATGCAAAGTTTTATAGGCAATGATGGCACCGGCGGACATTAAGACGGAGCCCAGAAAAAATGGAGCACCAGGTAAATAAACAGGTGCATCACTATGTGTAAAATAAAAGAAAAGATTGTTCATCACCAATGGCCCGATGATTGCAGCCAAACTCATCAGGCTGGTGATGGCACCCTGTAATTCTCCCTGTGCATTGGGTGGTACTTTGCCAGCCATTACTGCCTGCAATGCCGGTTGGGCAATACCTCCTAAACAATAGGGTAAAAGAAATACAAACATCATCCAGCTTTGTGTAGCCAGGCCAAACAATAACATACCAATTGAATAAAAAACCAATCCGGAATAAAGGCTTTTTTCATTTCCAATTTTGGGATTAATAATACGGGTTAAGCCAGCCTGTACTAAAGCCACCAGTACACCCACCACTGCAAGTGATATCCCAACAGTTTTCTCATCCCATTTAAAACGGTGTATGGTAAAATAATTCCAGTTGCTCATAATTGCATGTGCAGCTATATACAATAACAATATGCTGACCAATA
>JAYSTT010000011.1:0-4553 GCA_043719495.1 Ferruginibacter sp.
TACCGCTGGCTTGATATTATTTATACAAACCGGCTGGTAAACTATGGCAAAAGGCTGATGGTGGAATTTATGATTCCGCAACCTGCCGAGTTTTACAAGCGCATACTTAAATATGTACCTAAAGATGGCGGCCCCGGCCCCGGGCAGGATTTTCCCAAACCAAAATCACTGGCCGATTTTGGTGTTGATTCTTCAAGTGAAATAAGCCGGGCTAATTATCAGGAACTGGCTACTTATTACAAGGTAGCATTAGATACCCCGCTTGTGGAAAATTTAATTATAAGCAAAACGATTGCCCCCCCCATGCCCAAAAACGGCGATAATAAATCGAAAACCTACAGCGAAAGCATAACAATTGATCAATTTTATGAAACAAACGAATTGGGTGGCAATGTAGATATAAATTATACCTCGCAATCTGGCACTTCGGCATACTTTAAAATGGATGTTGGAAGTCTCAGGTTTTCGGTTGACTTTCCCAGGGGTAGAAGAAAGGATGTAAGCATAGTGCTAACGGGAACATTTCCAACCAAACACACCAGCAATATTGATGTTAATTTTGATTATCGTAAACTAAATGCCTGTACCGCACATCTTGAAATAACCTGTAAGCTAACCGCAGCCAAATTTGCCGAATGGCAATTTGCCACTTACCAAAAGCTGGATGCTGCTTACCACAGCCTTTTGGCCGAATATAACGAATGGCTAAAGCAGCAGCAGCAAAATAACGATCAGGGCGCTGCCGAAGCAAAACATACCAACCCGGCTTTTAACAGGGTTATTGAGCAAAGGGAACTAAAGCGTATCTGCATTGAAATGATAATGAAACCATATTGCCGCTCTTTAGGAAAAGATGATTTAATAACAGATTTGGATGCCTGTAAATTGTATAACATACCACAGGTAAACCAAACTGCCGCATTTGGCAACTATACTAAACAGGTAAAGTTTTTTGAGCAGGCTGTTGACTGGCAAATTATGTCGTACCTGTTTTACCCTTACTACTGGGCCGGCATTTGCAGTTGGGGCGATCTGATGCAGGCTGAAAACACTGACCCGGTTTTTCAGGCATTTTTGCAAAGCGGTATGGCCCGTGTAGTGGTGCCTATACGCCCCCAATTTACCGAAGCCTTTGCCTTTTACCTGCAAACCGGCGATATATGGTTGGGCAACGATTTGGTGGCAGGCGAACACAACGACCTGTACTTATCCATAGCCGAAGAAATGCAGGGCGCCGAAGAAGAAAAAGTGGTGGAGAAAGAATGGGAAACCCGTGTACCCACCGCACTGGCCATTATACAAGGCAAATCTGCATATCTTGAAAATGAAGGATTGCCCTGCTGCCACAATGTGGAGAATGAAGAAACAACTTCTAGTATCATCAAGTCGGATGCTGTATTGCAATTATTGATGGAGCCAACAGTGCCGCCTACAAAGTAAAAATTGCCTATAGAGGTGATTGATGATAAAAATCCCGGGGATTAAAACTTAAAACTTACATCCCCGGGATTTAATAACTTAAATTATTTTAGTACAGTATTCATAATGTATAACATAGTTTGATATGCCGACAGAAGAACATAAATCAATTTTTACAACCTTGCCTGATTTTGAAAGCCCGTTTGGAGATTGGATAGAGGCGCATAAGGCTAAAGCAAAATTAAAAAATACTGCAGCATATTTTTTTAACCAGGACATATACGTGTATAAATTAACTGACTGGAGAGAGTTACAACAAAATATACAACACCTAAAAACCATATTTTTTAATGCCCTGAATGTTGATGGCAAATCAAATGCTGTAACTGTAAAACCTATTTCGGGCTGGATAAGCTATAAAAACACTGCATACCAGAAAAGAAAACAGGTTAGTGGTTCTGCTTTTTCAGAAGATGAATTAGATGCTATTGTACAAAAATTTATTAAGGAAATTACTATTGCTCACCAGGACTATTCTAAACAAAATGACAGCTTTACCATACCGCCGTTTTTTCAGGCAAAGCCTGAATTTTTGGGTATAACCGAAGTGTATGCAAAAAAAAATCAGGTAAGCAGGTGGATCGTTCAATATGAATTCAGCTTATCAATGACTACAGCCAGCGGCATTGCCAAAGTGAGGGTTAAAGATAGTTTGCTGGAGGTTGTAATAGATAGTTTTGGCTTAATAAACAGTGTTCTGTTAAGATGGAGACCCATTATAAAGAAGATTAACAGTAAGTTGATTAAAAAGAAAGGGATAAAAGAAACCCCTTCTGTTGAAGGCGAACAAATGAATTTAACAGAGTTTATCCATAGCAATTATTTATCAGAAGAGCATAGGCACACAAAGAATCTGTCATCAATTGATCCCGTAATTGAATATCAACTGGCCGGGGATAATTCTTTTCAAACACATCTTGCCCCTTTTTTAATAATACCAAAGGGACATCACGCTCAGCAGGTGAGTATTGTTAACCACAGTATAAAAATTTCATTTACAAAAATAAGCAGTACCAGTAATGTAAAAATTGTTGCCGTGATTTCCGGAGGTTCGGGCAATTATACATACTCTTGGGCTTGTTGGGAAATAGCCAACAGCGATAATTATCTGGATTTGGGCAACCAGGATTACTGTACTGTTTTAGGGGGTGCTTTTCATGTTATACTTACAGTTATTGATAATAAGTATGAAATTGTTGAGCAATTTCAGGAATTAATATATGCAACGCAACCAGCCAAAATGCAATTTGAACAAAAGGAAAAATTAATGCGCTACGGCTGCACCGATCCTACAGCAAAAAATTATGACCCAAATGCAAATTGCGATGATGGGTCATGTAAATTTTAATAAAGATATAATGATTGAACCTAAGCGAAAAACAGTAAAAGTAAGCGAACAAAACACCTATCCCAAATCAAAGGACTGGGAATACGAGGTTGATGTTTATGAAACTGCAGGCACCGTAAATGTAGATAATAAGATTTTAAAAGTAGGCAAGGGGTTTGCCCCCCACGGAGGCATGATGCTGAAAAATATATACAACCAGAACTTTAGAATGGCTTATGATATTGGAGTTATAGGCATTTATGTAACTCCAAATAAAGAGGCAATGGAAAATGGAGGTCATAAAACAAAATTTTTAATACTGGGCCCACCAGATTTTATACAGTTAGACAATAACTATAATATACTTACACCTGATAAAGATTTTAATCCCTTTGTTCAAACGAAGGAACCGAAGATGAGCTTTAATCCCTTCAGCATTACTCCATCTGGATTTGATGGTATCGGTACTAATATGGATTCTTTTAATGAAGACAGGGAAAGTGAAATAAACGTAAAATACAGGTCTAATTACGAACTTTTTGGAGAAGGGAGCGGATATTTGATAATAGAACAGAAATTTATTTTCACCAAATACGATAAAGAGCCCGCACACGAACCGGGAGGGCTATTAACAGCTGCAAGACTTCATCCTATTATAAGATTACGTTTTGAAAAACATAAAAGAGAAACAGTTGACTCTTTTAGAGTAGATTACAGATTGTATTTAAATTTGGATTCCTGGATAACACAACAAACATTCGGGATAGAGCGAAGTACTGTAAGGCTTGTTGAAAGAAAAACATTGAAAGAAAAAATAAAGAATGCTGCAGGGGTTTTCAAAGATTATGACAGCACCTCATCAATAAATGTTGTTACTGGAGATATGGGTGTGGCAAATGTTGTTTTCCGTGCAGCTGAAAAGCCTTTAGTTGCCGAAATACTAACCGAAGGATTAATAAATAATATTAAAAAATCAGTTTGGGATAATATACATTGGTGGGGTGCCGGTAAAAGCTGGGCACCTGGTTCAACTCCCGGATCCTTTCATGCGATTCATATACATTGGCGGTGGGGCAAAGAACTGCAGAATAAGGAAGACCTTGATGTCTTTAATCCACTTGCACCTGCTAAAAAAGGTGCAGAGCAATTTAAAGGAAAAGGGTATGAAGGAGAATTAACTGACCCTGAATTTTTTAAACAAACCCTAGATATTGCTGTTGCTGTGAATAACGATAGCTTTACTTCTGATACTTCAGACCCTAAAAAGTATATTTATAACTATCAACTCTTTAAAAACCAAAATGAAGTGTTTGGAAAATTATTTAAAGACATACATACTGCTCCGCAAAACATTTCCGATGGTGGTGATATCATTTTATTTTATAGCGCAACAATAAAATTAAGTGACTCAAAATCATATTCAAAAACCGGAATTCTGGACGGCTCTTTCTTTGTACATGGTTTATTTTTTGCGCATGAACCTGAAAAGGATACTATCAAAGCCGGAAATTTATATTCTTTTTATAAAAACCCATCAAAGGCTGAATTAAATTCTCAAAAACCACAAAAATGGGAAAGAAATCCGGAATAGCTATTGGCAAAGCAATTTTAGTATTACTGAACACATTGGTTAGTGTAATTGCATGCATAATACTTTTTTTTTACTTACTAAGCCATTATTTAATAGAAGAGGATAGGGACACCATTTTTTTTACACTTATTTGGCCCTTTACATCAGCTCTGATTG
>JAYSTT010000101.1:0-1736 GCA_043719495.1 Ferruginibacter sp.
TAATTGCGGTATTGCACTTCGTTCCACCAGTTCCATTTTTTATTTATTTTTTGGTTACCAAAATAAATAAACCAGTTTCCCACATCGCTTTTTTGTGCATAAGTAGCTACAGGCAATGAAATCAATAGAATAAATACAAGCTTTTTCATGTTATCAATAATAGTTTTTTGTATGATGTTATTAAAAACCCGGCATTGTTACTGTTTGTGCAGCAAAGTTACAGAAACTATTTTAAATAATAGTAAACCTATCATAAAAAATTGTAAAAATATTTTCCATACCTTTGTTGCTTTATTTAACAGAAGTAAAAAATGCGCCTGAAATGAAGTTACAATTACAGATAAAAATGAATGAAGCTCTGTTTATCCGCAATCCGGAAAGCTCGGAGTTAGGAAAAAATATCCTGAACCACGGTGTTGAATTAATATATAAAGCAGGTTTTGAAGCATTTACATTTAAGAAGCTGGCAGAAGCTATTGGCACAACAGAAGCTGGTGTTTACCGTTATTTTGAAAACAAACATAATTTGTTGGTTTACCTTACCGCCTGGTATTGGGGTTGGCTTGAATTTAAAATAAGTTTTCATACAAACAATATTAAAGACCCAACAATAAAGTTAAAAAAGGTAATAAAACTGTTGGCTACAGCCGTTGAGGATGATGAACAAACGAGTTACATAAACGAACACTTGCTTCATCAAATAATTATTGCAGAGGGGTCAAAGGCATACCTTACCAAACAAGTGAGCGAAGATAATAAGCTGCAGTTTTTTAAACCTTATAAAGATCTTTGTGCTATTATAGGAAACATTATTTTAGAATGCAGCCCCAAATATAAATACCCCAAGTCCTTAGCATCTACAATTATTGAAATTGCGCATTTTCAAAATTTTTTTATGAACAACCTGCCATCTCTTACCGATTTTGGTAAAACTAAAGAAGAAAGTGAAATAATAGCTTTTTTAAGTGATTTGGTTTTTACCAGTTTAAAAAAGGGTTAATAATCCGGGTTGTTGGCAGGATAGAAACCAAATTGGAATTAAGAATAAGATTAGAATCTATTTAAACACTTACTTAAAGAGAATTAAATTTTAAAACGGTCTTAAAGCCACAAAAAAATAACTGTTTTATGGATTTTCACATTCTAATTTCAAATATTACCAATCCCACTTTGCTTTTTTTTGTTTTGGGTATAATTGCAACTACTGTTAAAAGCGACCTGGAGATACCTGCACCATCCATTAAATTTATTGCTCTATACCTTCTTTTTTCGATTGGGTTTAAGGGTGGCCAGGAGCTGGCACATAGCGGCTTTACTACAGAAATTACCTATTCCCTTTTATTCGGATTATTACTGGCTTCATTAATTCCGCTGTACACTTTTTTTATCTTAAAAAGAAAACTAAGCATCAGCGATGCCGGTGCAGTTGCTGCTGCTTATGGATCGGTGAGTGCAGTAACTTTTGTTGCCGCCGCTTCATTTTTAGAGTCGCAAAAAATTATGTATGGTGGGCATATGGTAGCAGTAATGGCTTTGATGGAATCGCCGGCAATTATAGTAGGTGTAATTCTGATGATGCAATTTGATAAAAGCTCCCAAAACAAAGTAAGTTTAAAATCTGTAGTACAACATTCATTTACAAACGGAAGCGTACTTATGATTTTGGGCAGCCTTGTTATTGGGCTGATAGCAGATACTAAACAGGCAGAAGGAATAAAGCCTTTTACAACTGACAT
>JAYSTT010000102.1:0-4235 GCA_043719495.1 Ferruginibacter sp.
TCTGGTTCCGATGCATTGGTATCTAATTTAACAGCCGTATTTGCCTATTATGTAAACATGATTTTAGCTTTTGATTATGATTCTTTTTCTCCACGTGGTGGCGACGTATTTTTTCAAAAAGCGCAAAATATTGTAAATAATGCGCCTGATGGACGAAACATTAGCGGATGGAAAGCTTTTGATGGTGTTCGTAATCGCTATTGGCTTGTAGAAAATATGCTTAACAGCCGGTATACTATAATGCATGATGTGTATTATAACTATTACCGAATGGGTATGGATAAATTGTATGAAGATGAAAATATTGCCCGTACAGAAGTTATGAATGTGCTAAACCTGCTGAATAATTTTAATACAGATAATCCTAATAAAATGATTAACCAGTTCTTCTTTCAGGGAAAATCAACTGAATTAATAAAATTATTTTCAAAAGCACCGCAACAGGATAAAGCAAGAGCATCCGAATTATTGCAAAAAATGGATGTTACCAATGCCAATAAATACAAAGACGAGTTGAAATGATGCTAAAAACAATTGCATTGCTATGCCTCATTTTTTTATTTTCCTGTGGAAATAAAAATTCACTTCCTTCAGGAATATTAAAACCTGCTAAAATGCAAACTGTTTTATGGGATGTGTTGCGGGCAGATGCATTCACTTTTGAATTTATAAAAAAAGATTCTACAAAAAAACCGGAAACAGAAAATGTAAAACTTCAACAACAAATATTTGCTATACATAAGATTTCCAAAGAAGAATTTTACCGGAGTTATGAATATTATACGGCACATACAGATTTAATGCAACCTATGATGGATAGTATCATAAGTAAAGCTACCAGGGAAAAATATTCCAGCACCAGGGGAAGGCCATTGATTGATACATTAAAGGGGAATTTAAAATGAACAAAGTATATAAAAATGCAATTGAAGCAATTGATGGCATTAGTGATGGTGCCGTTATTATGCTGGGGGGATTTGGCTTATGCGGAATTCCAGAAAATTGTATTGCCGCTATGGTTTTTATGCAAATTAAAAATTTAACCTGCATATCTAACAATGCAGGAGTAGATGATTTTGGAATTGGATTGATGCTAAAGCAAAAGCAGGTTAAAAAAATGATTTCCTCTTATGTAGGAGAAAATGCTGAATTTGAAAGACAACTGTTAAGTGGAGAACTGGAAGTTGAACTAATACCACAGGGGACACTGGCTACAAGGTGTATGGCCACTGGTTATGGAATGCCTGCAATTTTTACCCCTGCTGGTGTAGGTACAGAAGTAGCGGCAGGAAAAGAAACAAGGGTTTTTAATGGTAAAGAATATTTGATGGAACATGCTTTTGAATCTGATTTTGCATTAGTAAAAGCATGGAAGGGGGATACAGATGGCAATTTAATTTTTAAAGAAACTGCCCGAAATTTTAATCCCTTAATGGCTATGGCAGGAAAAATAACTATTGCAGAAGTGGAAGAATTGGTATCTGCAGGCGAATTAGATTCCAATCAAATTCATACACCGGGTATATATGTACACAGGATTTTTAAAGGAGAAAATTATGAGAAGAGGATTGAACAACGAACAATAAGGCCTAAAATTTTTACAAATACCATTATTTAGAAATGGCTCTATCAAAAGAACAAATAGCACAACGTATTGCACAGGAACTTAAAGATGGTTACTATGTTAATCTTGGTATTGGCATACCTACTTTAGTGGCCAATTATATTCCCTCTGGAATTAATGTAGTGTTACAAAGTGAAAACGGTTTATTAGGTATGGGGCCTTTTCCTATAGAAGGGGAAGAAGACCCGGATTTAATAAATGCAGGAAAACAAACTATTACCACAGTACCCGGTTCTGCTTTTTTTGACAGTGCTATGAGTTTTGGGATGATACGTGCCGGTAAAGTTGATTTAACTGTTTTAGGCGCTATGGAAGTAAGTGAAAATGGTGATATTGCTAACTGGAAGATACCTGGTAAAATGGTAAAGGGGATGGGCGGTGCAATGGATTTAGTAGCATCGGCAAAAAATATTATTGTAGCTATGATGCACACTAACCCAAAAGGCGAAAGTAAATTATTGCCACAATGCACTTTACCACTTACTGGAAAATCTTGTGTAAAAAAAATTGTAACCGAATTAGCTGTTTTAGAGGTAACTGATAAAGGGTTTAAATTATTGGAAAAGGCCCCAGGTGTAAGCATTGAAGAAATTGTAAACAAAACAGCAGGTAAATTAATTGTGGAAGGAGAAGTACCCGAAATGAAATTATTTGTTTCATTATAAAATTCCATCATCTGCAAAACTGTAGTACCCTTCTTCACTTACTATAATATGGTCAATAACTCTTATATCCAAATAACCGGCAGCTTCTTTAATTTTTTTGGTTATCTCTTCGTCTGCCCTGCTAGGTTTTAAGCTACCTGATGGATGATTGTGACTTAGCACAATTGAGGTAGCATCTTGTTCAAGGGCTTTTTTTAATATAATTCTGGGGTCGGCAACGGTGGCTGTAATTCCGCCCCGGCTAATAATTTCAAAATGATTAATCTTGTTTGCTTTGTTTAAAAACAACACCGCAAAAACCTCATAAGTAAAATCCTTCAACATCGCTTTTAAATAATGAGCTATATCCTTACTGGTTTGAATAACTGTTTTATCTAATGTGGAGGCTGCCTGCCTGCGGCGCCCTAATTCCAGTGCAGCTGCTATGGTTATGGCTTTGGCTATTCCAATGCCTTTTATCTTTTGAAAATCTTTAAGTGTTAATTTACCCAGCTCATTTAAGTTATCACTTCCCAGTTTTAGTACTTCTTTTGCTAAATCAACGGCAGTTTTATCTTTACTGCCATTATTTATCAATATTGCAATCAATTCTGAATTGCTTAGTACTTCGGCACCCTTACCTAATAATTTTTCTCTTGGCCTGTCATCGGCAGCCCAGTTTTTTATAGATGTGGAAGGCTTGTTGAAATTTTCCATGAATTCAAATTTAAATCATCTAAACTAAACGATACATTTGCGGCAACTTATTTTAAAGCATTTAAATAATTATATGGAACCATCTGCAAAAATTTTCTCAGGTACAGGATCTCAGTATTTAGCCGAAAAAATTGCCAAAAAATTTGGCGAACCACTTGGCAAAGTAAATATCCAGCGTTTTAGCGATGGAGAAATTTATGTGGAGTTTCAGGAAAGTATAAGGGGACAGTTTGTTTTTTTAATACAAAGCACTTATTCTCCCGCCGATAATTTAATGGAATTATTGTTGCTGATTGATGCGGCTAAAAGAGCATCAGCGTACAAAGTTATTGCTGTAATACCTTATTACGGTTTTGCAAGGCAGGATAGGAAAGACAGGCCCAGAGTAGCAATAGGGTCTAAGTTAGTAGCTAATATGCTTACTGCAGCTGGTGCCGACAGGGTAATTACAATGGACTTACATGCACCACAAATTCAGGGGTATTTTGATATACCTGTTGATCATTTGGAATCCTCCGCTATATTTATTCCTTACATTGAAAACCTCAATTTGGCTAACTTAACTTTTGCTGCGCCTGATGTTGGTAGTGCCAACCGTATACGGGAAATAGCCTCTTATTTTGAATGCGAAATGGTTATTTGTGATAAACACAGGAAAAGAGCTAATGAAATTGCAAGTATGGTAGTAATTGGCGATGTTAATGATAGGGATGTGGTATTAATTGATGATTTATGTGATACCGGAGGTACATTAGTTAAAAGTGCTGCTTTAATGAAAGAAAAAGGAGCCAGAAGTGTTAGGGCATTGTGTACTCATCCGGTTTTAAGTGGTAATGCCTACGAAAACATACAGAACAGTGTTTTGGAAGAATTAGTGGTATGCGATACTATACCACTAAGAGGTGAATGTAGTAAAATTAAAGTGCTTTCTGTTGACGAATTGTTTGCTGTAACCATACGTAATGCTATTGAAAATAAAAGCATTAACAGCCTTTTTATGCGGAGCAGGATGGCAAATAAAAAATAGGTATTTGATAAGCAATTAATTGATAATGGATAATTGGCTGCTCAATAAAAAAAGCTCAATTATTCATTATTTCATTATTAAAATATCCGTTAATAACTTACCTTTGCGCCTCATAAAAAAAATTAAAAAATGAAATCAATTACAATCGAAGGACAACTGAGGACCGAAAGCGGAAAAAAAGCCACCCGCCATCTTCGCTCTCAGCAACAAGTGCCAGGTGTAA
>JAYSTT010000103.1:0-4233 GCA_043719495.1 Ferruginibacter sp.
TAAAGCCTTATACAAAAAGCCATCTATTTGCTGAGGCTGAGGAATTTTTGGATGCAAAAACATGGGCAGTTTAAGTAAAATGCCATAAATAAGCAAAAGAAAAGTATTATAAGGATTGTTGGCTTTAAAAGTGCCGGTCACAGGTAATTAATAATTAATAATGAAAAAAATAAAATGCTTTACAAAGGTGGTTAATTATTGCAATCAACGAAAAGAATTTTATTAATTATTAAATAGTATCAGGTAATAAAAAATTAAAAATCTACTTTAGCAAAACAAATATAACCCCGGTATGTACAGGGTATTATTAACTGGCTGGCACCAACCTGCTTACCTAAACGTGTCATAAACAGGTAGCCTCTTTCCTGACTTTTTAAAGTGGGGTTACGGTTTACCTGCCCCGATGGTAAAATACTGTGGTTAGCTATTATCTGGTTTTTGTTTTTATCGTCGTTAAATAAAAAATGAATTTGCCCTCCCTTATTCATTGTACAAAATGATAAAAAATTATCGTTATCTACATCATACTGGTCTTTATGTATTACCTTATTCCATTCCAGTTTACCTGCTTTATCTAAACTTAATATTATAATGTTTGAATAATAATAGGTGGTGCTTTGATTATTGAAGCTATTATAAGGCCGGTAATATCCATAATAAGGGTTATAATAATAAGATGAATAAGGACTGTAATAATAATTATTTAAATAATCCCACCGGTTCCAGGGGTTATTGCTGCCCCTGCTTTGTGAAGAATATTCCTCTGCGGTTAGTAAAAAACCGCCATCCTTTTTTACAAATACCTGGCGTATAAAAAAATAATCCAATGCAAAACGGAGCTGCCCGCTTGTTTTTGCTTCATTACGTAACGAATCGCCTAATGTAATAAACTCCTGTGTAAAAACTTTTGTATTCGGCCTGTCCCAAACATAAGAAAACAATCCGTCAATGTTACCCCGGTTTTTTTTATAATAAAATGAATTGATAATATAACGTTTATTAAGGTTGTCAATTTTTAATTTCACTTCATCGATGTAGTTTTTTTGCAGCTCAATATTATAAAAGGCAAATGTATCCTGTGCTGGCTCCTTTATTATAAGGCTTAAATTATTACTGTTATCCCTGTTATTATTTTTAGAATCTTTTGTAAAAACAAAATCACCATTATTATCCAGTAAAAAATTATCATAGTTATCCCGCCGTTCCTCAAAATCCAATGACTGCCTGTTTTTATTTGCTATTAATTTTAAACTGCTGTTGAATAACAGCGTTACAATATTGGATTTTTCATTTTTCCGGTGAATTTTAAACACCATAATTTTTTCTTTATCCTCGCTGTAGATAGTGCTGTAAATTTTATTATCTGCAAGTATAGAAATCTGCGTAGTATCCAGTTCAACAGGTTCTGCCATTTTTTTTCCGTCGCCATCCATCTTTACAGCCATGCAGTGTAAAATATTACGCTTCTGATACTGGTAAATCATGTAAAAATGATTGGGATAAACAACAAAGTCAACATTAAAGGTTTTGTCGGGTATAAAATCAAGTGTAATTATTTCCTTTGTTTTCATATCATCGCCAAAAATGCTGATTTTATGACGCCACTTTACTTTTTTATACACTAAAAAATTGCCATTCATTTTTCCAATAATCTCAAAATTTATATCCCGGCTATCTTCCTGTTCATAATCAGAATAAGTAACCTGCTGGCACATTACCGAAAGTGGAAGCAAAAAAAACAGCATTATGCTAAAAAACAGTTTTTTCATTTAAGTAAATTCTTTATACTAAAATTACGGTTTAAAAACCAATAGCGTTAAATTACGTTAAACAAGATGTACAGTATTTTGTTTTTACATAAATGGTAAAATTAATTTAAAAATGGAAACAGTTTTAATAAGTGGTGGCACCGGACTGGTGGGAACAGCTTTAACCAGCCTTTTAACAGGGAAAGGGTATAAAGTTATTATATTAAGCAGGCAATTACCTGAGGATAATAAAAAACCGCAGCCCGGTAATATCAGTTATACAAAATGGGATGTGAAAAAACAGGAAATGGATATTTCTGTGCTTCAAAAGGCCGACTATATTATTAACCTGGCCGGGGCCGGAGTAATGGATAAAAAATGGGCAGATGAGTATAAAAAAGAAATTGTAAGCAGCAGGATAAACAGTTCAAAACTGATAGCAGATAGTTTGAAACAACAGCCTAATAAAGTAAAAGTTGTTATAAGTGCCAGCGCCATTGGCTTTTATGGTAAAGATGAAGAACCAGCCAAATATTTTACAGAGGATGCCCCCCCGGATAAAAATTTTTTAGGTGAAACCTGCAAGCATTGGGAAGAAAGTATAGATCCGGTAATGGCATTAAATAAAAGGCTGGTGAAATTGAGGATTGGCATTGTACTGAGTAAAAATGCTGGTGCATTAAAAGAATTTATGCAACCGCTAAAATTTGGGATTGCAGCAATTTTGGGCAATGGCAGGCAAATGATAAGCTGGATACACATTGATGACCTTTGCAGTATGTTTTTATATGCTATCGAAAATGAAAGGATGGATGGGGTTTATAATGCCGTTGCCCCAAACCCGGTGACTAATAAAACGCTTACCATTACGCTGGCAAAAAAAATGAAACGGCTGTTTTTTATTCCGTTTTATGTGCCTGTTTTTATTTTAAAAATAATGCTGGGGGGCAGAAGCATTGAAATTTTAAAAAGCACAGCAGTAAGTTGTAAAAAAATTATAGGAACAGGTTTTATATTTGTATACCCGGATTTAAATAATGCACTGGATGATTTAACAAAAAAAAAAGTTTTACAGATCTGAATTAAGCATTTTTCTCCTGCTCCACCAGTAAAATAATATTAAATAGGCTATCGCAAATGATAATACAATCCAGTTAAAATCGGAAGGTAAAAACTGTTTAGCCATTCCTGTAAATTTTTGCAAAGGCGAGGTGAGCAACCCATCAGATGCATTCATAGGTAAATAATTTCCTAAATTACCTAAATCAAGATCAGCATCCTTTTTTAATTTTATTGCTAAAAAAAACAGTAATAGCGATACCCCGTTTTCAAAAATGGTATAAATGAAAAAGATTGCTATAGCCACTCCTGATCTTTTAGTTAACAAAGAAATTAAAATTGCTACCATATTATATGTAACTGCTTTTAACAAAAAGTACCCTACATTTCCAAATCCATTTAAAGAAAAGGATGTGCCCGAGGCCAACCCAAATATTAATGCTGTAATTATTATCACTACCGTGCTGGCCAGAGCCAAAAGAACCGCAAGGGCTATTTTTACTTTTAAAAATTCAAAGCGGCTCCAACCATCAATAATATTTTGCCGGTGTGTTTTAAAAGTAAATTCGTTTGAAATTAAAATAACTATTAACAATGCAGGCAGCATTAAAAAAAAGCTACTGTAGTAACTTACTGTTTGCCAAACTGTATCAAAATCAAAAGGCGAACCAGAAAACAATAATTGTGATCCTTCAACTTTATCTATCACATTCTTTTTAAATGCATATACAATATAGTTTGTAGCCACCACCCCCAATGCAAAAAAAGCAGTTAGTAAAATAAATCCGGTATAGCTTTTAATTTTAAGCCATTCTATTTTTAAAAGACTGATCATTTTTTTCAGATAATATTTTATTTAAATTATTTTTCACTTTTAGTTCCGGTAATTTCCAAAAATCTTGTTTCAAGCGATTTGCGCTTTTCGTTTAGCTTATTAAGCACCACCCCGTTTTCGAAACAAAATTTATTTACCTGTACAGCCGTTACATTTTCGCTGCAGGTTATTTGCAAATGATTATCTACAAAATTTATGTCTGTTACACCATTCATTTGCTTTAAAATATTGCGTAACGTATCATTATTGTCAGCACTTAATTCAATCAACACAGTATTGATAATATCGCCTCCTGTTGTAGCCATTACCTCTTTTACTGAACCAACAGTTTTTAAAACTCCTTTTTGAATAATAGCAACATGAGTACAAACTTTTTCCACTTCATCCAATATATGGCTGGCCATTATAATAGTTTTGCCCTTACGGTTCAGTTCTTTAATGAGCTCCCGTATTTCTGCAATACCTGCCGGATCTAAACCATTTGTAGGTTCGTCAAAAACTAAAATGTCAGGATCGCCCAATAAACAGGAAGCAATTGCCAGCCTTTGTTTCATCCCCAAGGAATAAGAATTGAATTTTGAATTTTTTCGT
>JAYSTT010000104.1:0-1734 GCA_043719495.1 Ferruginibacter sp.
ATTGTTTTTGATGGGAAAGAAAATTATCTGTTTGATAGAGTGGGTTTTCCTGTAATCAGTGCCGATGGAAATCATATTATCTATTCGGCTTTTGATAGCGGGAAGTCGATGGTAGTTTTAGATACAATCAAAAGCACTCAGTATGAATCAACTGCTTCAACGATGTTTGGTGATGCTTACGGCCGGCATTGTGCTTATGTTGCCGACAGTAATAACAACCAATTCGTAGTTGTAAATGGAATAAAAGCAGGAGCTTACGGTCTGGTACATACACTCTGCTATAACCTTAATAGTAGCCGGTTGGTTTATGGAATTGACGCTTCGCCGGGCAATAGTGGTTTTAATCAGTTTGCCATAGTGGATGGAAATAAAGAAGGGCCTTTTGAGACGGTGGTAGAAGGCAGTTTTGTTTTTAGCTCCGACGGTAAACATCTTGCATATGAAGCAGAAAAACATGACGAATTTATGCTCGTAATTAATGGAAAAGAAGGTAAACATTATAGTGATATTATGCAATCATCAACAATTTTTAGCCCCAATAACCTTCAGGTTGCATATGTTGCAGAAAACAATTCTAAACGTATGGCAATTTTAAACGAAATGGAAGGGCCAGCATATGATGATATCTTATCGTTGGCTTTTAGCCCCGATAGCAAAAGGCTGGCTTATTCAGCACGATTGGATAATAAAGATTTTGTAATAGTGAATGGAAATAAGGGGAAGGTTTATGACTCATTTATGGGCCAGGGAGAAATTGTCTTTGATTCACCAATTAAATTTCACTACCTCGCTATTAGGGATAGGGTAATTTATCTGGTAGAAGAAGAAATAGAAAAGTAATTATCTGCTGAATAACGATTAGCCATATTTCTTTTTGGATGATTTTGTTAGCAGCTTCTCTTGTAATATTAACAGTTTAGTATTTAGTGATGTTTATTTTAGTTTAAACCTTTTGGTTTAGTTCCGATAGCTATCGGAATAGAGGTTTAGTTTGCTTACTAAATATCAAAATTATTAAACCTTTCCAGTTTCATATAAATTTCTTTATCACTTTGTATCATTTGAGATTCGATAACCCTCATAATGGAGGATAGTGAAAACAAAATTGTATGAAGTAGGATTTGTTTCAAACTATTTTAATTGCCACTAATGCAAGAGTATTGATAAGGTACAGAAGTATTTATTTCCCATTTTTAATACTACCAATATTGTGCAATATTAATTGGTATAAAATGCGAAGGGTATTTTATAAACTAGCGTAATTCTTCTTTCTAAAATATTATAGTGCCTGCCGTAAAAGTTACTACTACAATTGTAAGTAAAAGCAAAAACGCTACCGCCGAAATAATGGATAAATTTTTCATGATAAATGATTATTTTATTAATAACGATAGAAAAGAAAGTTTAGTATGTTGACATATTTTATTTTTAATTAATACGCAACATCCTTAAAACCTCTTCATAGTTTATGCGTTTAGCCTATAATCAAATACAGGTATTAATAAAAAATATATTAGATAGATTGGGATAGATTGCCCAAGTTTAATAAATCATTTCCCTTAGTCGTTTTACTAAAATACTTTTTAAAAAGCTCATAATTAACCATTTTACCAATACCTTTGCGCCCAAATTAACTAAATATGAAAAAAATTGCAGCAGTTTTTGTGGCATTTATTATTGCCATAGCTTTTTACTCATGTACCAAAAGTGGGCTTGATGATGTAGGTCCAACAA
>JAYSTT010000105.1:0-10161 GCA_043719495.1 Ferruginibacter sp.
TAAGCACTTATAGCCTGGTAAGCATGGTCATCTGAAATTATTATTAGAATATTAGGCCTTTTTATTTCTTTATTTGCATTTTGTTGCGCCTGCACTTTAGCGATGAAAAATAATCCTAAAAAAATAATCACAAATTTGTTCATAATTAATTTTTGAAACTGATTTAAAACATGTCCGTTTTAATCAAAGGTAATTAATAGTACAATGTATTTTCTTTTTGGTTACACCTAAGGGATTTTGATACAGGCTTTGTTAATTCCATTTGAAATAGTGGAGAAACTAGTTTCCACATCACTATATTATCAGGTAATTTTTACTAAAGCATTACCAAACGTTTATATTTACACTTACAATAACTGAAATATGGATGAAGGAATTCGTGAAATATTGGATCACTTTAAAAAATCCTGGATAGAAACCCTGGAAGGTTACGAAGATTTGATAAATCAACAGGAATTTGACCTGTTAATTCCAATATATCTTTTTATTAAAAAACTTAAACTTGCAGGAGAAGATGAACATTTCCGATTGGGAATATCAATGCAGGATTTAATTTTTTCACGATCGGTCGAATCGGGGCTGCGAAAAGATCGAAAATATATAAAGGTTAAGGCCTTGGACAATTATTTTGAAGTAACACTAAGGGACAGTAATAAAATGTACAGGCAATATTCAGTTAAAGATTTGGAAGATGAAAGATTTACAGGACTGCTACAAACATTAAGGGATACTTTGATTGAATGATTGTAAAGTAAATGAAAAATCAAAGACACATGGAAAGACTGGTTTATTTAGTTTTATATTTCCCCCCACAAAACCTGCCCCATGCTTTTTTACAATGTTTTAAAACTATATGTTGAAGTTTATTTTTATAATTTGTAAAAACTATGCAATTAATTTAGTTTCAATAAAACACATTTATTAATTCAGCTTAACTCTTTTGCATATATTTTCAATCCAATTTCAATACTGCTGTACTCCTGAGCAGCATTGTCAATAAAACAGAGCAGTTGATTTACAGTTGCACCCTTTTTTCCAAGAACTTCAATATCTTCCATAATTGCAGTTAATTTTTCTGCCTGTATTATACCCGAGCTGCTTTTAATTTTATGTGCCTGCCTGCAAACAACATCAATATTGCCGGCATGTAAAGCCTGCTGCATTTCTCTTATATCTTCTGGCATCTCTTTCATTAAAGTAGCCAGCACTTCCAGCAGGTATTTTGTATCGCCTATTTCTTCCAGCATACTTAAATCAAATAGTTCATGTGTATTTGCCACAGTAAAATTTGCTGTGGCTATTTCAGAATTTTTCATATAAATATTTTTTTGGTATACATTTTTTTATCAGGCCCGCTTTTCTTTATTTATTTTTTCTTTTATTATGTTAGACCACTTTGCCAGCATGTTCACTAATTCTTCAAGCTTTACTGGTTTACTTAAAAAGTCATCCATTCCAGCCTTAAGGCATTCATCTTTATCCTCCTTCATTGCATTAGCAGTCATAGCAATTATAGTAGGTTGTATATTCATGCTTTCCCTTATGATCCTGGTAGCTTCCAACCCATCCATTTCCGGCATTTGCATATCCATCAGTATAATATCGTAAGGTAGCTGGTTGGCCATTCCAACAGCTACTTTACCATTTTCTGCAAGATCAGCATCAAAGCCAAGTTTACTTAATATTTTAAGCGTTAATTTTTGATTTACCAGGTTGTCCTCTGCAATTAATATTTTTAATGGATGTTCTTTTACAAAATCAATTGAAAGTTTTTGATTCGCCTGTTGTTTTTCTGATAAAGGTTTTGATTTACCCCTTAATTCATTGATGATTAATTTACATAACATCTCCTGTTTAATAGGTTTGGTCAATATCGATTTAAATAAACCTGCATATTCTTTATTACTTTCATCACCTACAGAACTCAATAGAATAATTGGGAGTTGTGGATAAAGCCTTTGTACATGCTGAGCAAGTTCGCAACCATCCATATCAGGCATTTGCATATCTGTAAGTAATAAATCAAAATGCATACCCTTAGCCAGTAACTCCAGTGCTGCAGTGCCACTACTTGCAAGTGTAGGCACAAGTTTCCATATTTTTAATTGATTTTTTAATATGCTGCGATTGGTTAAATTATCATCTACTACCAATACTTTCTTGCCTTCTACACCAGCAATATTATTGGTTACATAGGTACGCAGCGATTGTGAACTTGCAGATGCTTGCATGGTAAAAGTAAAAGTGGTTCCAACATTCTCTGTACTATTAACATCAATCTTTCCGCCCATTAAACCAATTAGTTTTTCACAAATTATAAGGCCCAAACCAGTACCGCCATATTTCCGGCTGGTAGAAGAATCAACCTGGGAAAATGCCTTGAACAACCTTTCCATTTTATCAGCCGGAATTCCGATACCAGTATCACGTATTTCAAACTGCAGTTCAATATCTCCATTATCCTTTGTTTTAATTAAATGAACACCTACAAATATTTCTCCCTGCTCTGTAAACTTAATTGCATTACTTACCAGGTTCACCAAAATCTGTCGAAGCCTTAAGTTATCACCAATTATTTGTACCGGTACATTATAGTCAATTTCATACACCAGGTCCAGCCCTGTTTTACCAGCCTGGCTTGCAAATACATCCAGCACTTCTTCAATACAGGTACGTAAATCAAAGTCCCTGTCTTCAAGCTCCATATTGCCCGATTCTATTTTAGAAAAATCAAGAATATCATTGATTACTTTAAGTAAAGCTTCACCACAGGTACTAATTGTTTTTGCATATTCCTGTTGCTCTGCTGTTAGTTGTGTTTCATTTAAAAGTGATGCCATGCCTATTACACCGTTCATGGGTGTACGTATTTCATGGCTCATGGTGGCAAGGAAAATACTCTTTGCTTTATTAGCTTCGTCCGCTTCATGGCGTGCCTGTTCAGCTTTTTGATACGCAACTTTAAGTGCCTCTTCATTTAAAATTCTTTCTTTATGAATCAGGGACTCTCTTTCCAGTCTCCCTACTTCACGTGTTTTATCTACTTGTATTTTGCTGTATTTTTTTAACAAATAAGCCCATAAACCGCAAGTAAAAAATATTATTGAAGCAAGAATAATATGTATGATAAAAGAGGTTAATTCAACTTTATCGAGTTGAGAATAATAAACACCTTTTACACCAGAGTTTTGCAGGTAAGCTAATCCGGCATGATGAAACAGAAAAAATGCCACCAAAGGAATCTGCAGTTTCCAGTTTTGATAAGTTATGAGTATTGCGCTGGCAATGAAAGCTGCAAAATGCATTTCAAAAAGGCCATGCATCTGGTAAATACCCTGAGCCATAAAAATACCCAATACCAAACTTAAAACATATTGGTATAAGTTTGAATCCGGCATGGTTAATTTAATATAGTAGTAGGCAAAAAGAGAAAACCCGCCTACACTAAAAGCTATTAACCAGGTATTGTAAATAGGAGCCAGAATTAAACCGCAAATAAAGAAACAAATAAGAAAATAATTTATCAATTTATCTGATCTTTCTTTTATTTGTTGTGCAAATGAAATAGCACCTGTTTTTTTTAGAGTATTGGATATTTCCATTTTTGCTATAGGTTTTTAGGATTTAAAAATTTTAGTTTTAACAACCAGGTAATTAACAACTGAAGTAGTAATTGTGGTTTTATTACAATCACCTTTTCTTTTTTTTTGCTTAAAGAGGCCTTGGTGATTCTGTTTAAGAACGCTGGTAAAGCATATAGTGGTGTGAGACAGTTAACCAATCTGATGTAGAAAAATAGCTACTTTTTAAACCCACCAGGTAATTTGTATACCTGAAATACAATTTCTGCAATAATAGGGAGTTCTAGAATTATTACCATGATAAATATATAGAAGAACTTTACACAGTACAAACAGGCAGCGTCAATTTCACACCTAATGAAAAAAAATTTACCAGAAAAGATCGATATTTTTTTAATCGTAAATCCTGATGCAATTGAAGAACATTTTAATAAGAATGACCCCTCTCCTTTTTATAAAAGGCAGCTTAGCCATGAGTTTGAAGAATATATTAACCGCATTAAAGCCCCCGCCAGACGATTAACAGCAATTGAATATAAGGTTACCTGCAAAACAGAAAGTGACAAGCAATATACTGAGCCACTTATTTATGCTATTAAGCGGCATTTTGCAAATGTAATGCTGGCCAAACAAGGCGAATTTGAACGATTTAAACGGCGCAATTACATTGTGTTGTTTATAGGCCTCTCTATAATATTATTGTCGCATATTTTGATACCCCTTGTGTTAAAAAACGAAGGTGGTATTGAGTCGGCTATTCTTACAGGTATTGATATTTTTAGCTGGGTTATGATGTGGCAACCCATTGATAATTTACTTTTTCACTGGAACGAACGCCTTAAAGATATAAATACAATTAAGAAATTAACAGAAGCACCGGTAGTTTATACAGCAGAATTGCATTAACGATACTGCCCGGAAAATATTTGGAAACAAATAAAAAATAAATTTTAGTATGGAAATAGTTGAAAACTTTTTTTTAACAGGTACCCTGCCACTTTTTATGCTCTCCACTTTTAATAGTTGTGTTTTTTTAACAGTTATAGTGGTAATGGCAATAGTATTGTATGGCCTTTATAAATCAAACGTAAGTAGCTACTTTAATAAAATAACTGCACTTGGGCAGCAGGTAGAAGCAATGCAACTGCATCTGGACTATGCCAGCCGGGAAGAAACCAAAGCAAGGGCTGATGCAAAAAGATCGGCAGATGCCAGGGAAAAATTACTTACTTCTCTCAGTCATGAAATACGTACACCCATGAATGGGATATTGGGCATGGCCATACTTTTAGAAGAAACAAACCTCAACCCCGAACAAAAGGATTACATCGATACAATCATCAGCTCAGGAAAAATACTTTTAAATAAAGTAGATGAAGTAATGGCCAATGATATGCTGGAGCAATCTAAAATTGACCGAACTATTACAGAAGCCCAGCAAAAAAATACCGACCTGCGTAATTGTGTAGAAGAAGTGATAAGCACGTTTGCTGTAAAAGCATCAGAAAAACAAATAGACCTGTTGTACCAAATAGATGAAAATGTACCGGCACAGGTACTAACAGATAATAAGCACCTGCAACAGGTTTTGACCAACCTGCTGGAAAACGTAATGGAGTATAAACAGGAGCAGGTTTTTATAGGTGTACACATCATTAAACACGATAGCACAAATACAGCGCCTGTATTAGGCTTTACCATAGCAGCTAAACCTTTGGGCAATGCTGCAGCCATTGCAACATTGTTGAGTACAGGCAAAACACTATCCGATGATAATGGCGAAGAGGTTCAGGATGGAAAAAGCCGTGGCATTATCATAAGTAAAAAGCTGGTGGAAGAAATGGGCGGAGAAATAAAAGTAGTGAGTGACAGTAATGATGGCTTTATTTTCAGTATTCCATTGCATACCGTTACCCTACTTACCGGTACCAATGCAGGTTATAACCTAAAAGACTTTGAAGGAAAATCTGTATTGATAGTAAACAGTAATGTAACAACAGGAGGAATTTTAATGAAGCAATTACAACTATGGAAACTGCATCCCTTATTAGTTGGTAATGGTAAAGAGGCCTTGCAACTGTTAAGTGAACAGCTGTTTAGCCTGGTAATTACAGAGATGCACCTGTCTGGAATAAATGGTATACAACTGGCTGCCGAAATTAAAAATTTATCTCCTGAACTGCCTGTAATATTACTGAACCCTTTAAATGATAACGGTTATAAGGAACAGGAAAATATTGCAAAAGAAATTATTGTATTAAGCAAGCCAATTAAACAACATACTTTATTTGATAGTATACTTAGCAGCCTGCTGCATCTTAAAAAAGCCGGGCAATCATCTCAGGAGATGTCGGTGAAAAAATTATCTGTTGATTTTGCAAAACAATACCCATTGCGTATACTTGTAGCCGAAGATAACCTGGTAAACCAAAAATGGGCAATTAAAATATTGGGCAAATTAGGTTACCAGGCAGATATTGCCGGTAACGGGCATACAGTACTGGATATGGTAGGCAAAACAACTTACGATCTTATACTGATGGATGTACAGATGCCGGAAATGGATGGGCTGGAAGCAACTAAAATGATAAGGGTATGCCTTAATAAACAACCCACAATAATTGCAATGACGGCTAATGTAATGCATGGCGACAGGATGACCTGTATGCAGGCGGGTATGGATGACTACATAAGCAAACCTGTTCAGTTAGCCGAACTGGTAAATATGCTGGAAAAATGGGCATTGGTAATTACAGATAAAAAACTTTCTGTAATGGAAGCTACAAAAACTGCTTAGTAGTATCATAGAAAACTTGAGCAAAATCCTTAGTTGGCCGCATGGCTTTTTTACTATTTACTAAAAGGCTTATCGTTGTCTCTAAATTTTCCACGGAATGATTTTATGATCAAAACAGGTCCTTTTGATAGTCCAAATACAGCACCGCCTAAAGCAAGTATTGTAAATTTTGTTTTTCTTCGCCTGATATTAGCATTGCTAATAAAAAACCAGCACTAACTAGCCAAACGTAAGCCAAAAAATTAAAAAAAATTTCATATTGCGGAGTGTCTTAAAATTACTGCTTACGGGCAGGGCTGGAATTCATTGCTCGTCCAGCCCGGAACCGCTGCTGATTAAAGATATAAAAGTACAGGTTAACAAACAAAAGCCCAACAATGTATGTCCAGCCCGGATGAGGCAGAGTAGCGATAAAATGACCATTGCTCCAACGTCCAGCCAGCCTTGCGGCAAACCCCATGTTGGCGGTTCGTTTTTCTTCTCGTCCGGGCAATTCTTCTATTTCATGTCAGCCATTATTCTAATTTCCGTTATCAATTTATTTCCTTCAACAAATAAGTCCAACCATTGAGAAGAGTCGTTGTCGAAATTTTTTACTTCTTCTTGCCCAACGAATTTCCCTTTGTTAGTTAGAAAATAAAATGTTACCCTGTCTTTACCTGGAAGTGGTGTACTGTCTGTTTTAACTGTCTTGCTTAAATATTTTTCTGCTTTGTCAATAAAAGCTGCTGCTGCTTGTTTTACATTGTCATGTTCTCTACCGCCAATAGCACCGCCGCCTGAACTTAAATACAAACTTGCGTCACCAGATAAAAAAGCAACAAGTGTCGCTGTTCCCTCTCCTAATTCCCAATCCATAATTACGCCATAAATTTTTGTTTGGTCGGCAGGTAATTTGACACCAATCTGTTCCATAGTCGCATCAAAAGCTAAATTTCGTAAGTCTTGGTATGGATTATTTTTAGGGTCGACCTTTCTTAATTGAGTTGTGTCTTGTGCTTTTTGCTCTGTCAACTTGTTTGTGTCAGCCGAAGATTTGTTTTTACAACTTATGATATAGAAAACAAGCCCAACAATTAATACAAGTCCAATAATTTCATAAGTCATTTTCATATGTTGTGTGTGTCAGTTGGTTTACGTCAGCAGGGTGTCTGTTAAGAATGACCGCCAACACTAGGATTTATGCTATTATACGCTATTCAGCTTTAGAATTTTGTATTGATAATCAAAATACTAGTATTATACATTTTGATTGTTTATAGCATCAATGCAATTTAATAAAATATTTAATACGTTTAAATTATTCTTCGTTCCAATAAAAGTTCAATAAAGAGATACAGCTGAAGAGTTAATATTTTTTTACCAAAAAACAAAAATAACAAACAACTGTTGCCAATGAAGTCCAATAGCAATGCCAAAGCTTGGTTCAAAAAAATTACTTAACTCATCTTTACCCTCGGGTCAACTACGCCATACAATACATCGGCAATAATATTAATGGCAATAAAAATACAGGCACTTAATAGTACAGAACCCATTACCACGGGGTAATCTAATTTTTCCAACGCATCTACAGTTATTTTGCCAATACCCTTCCAGCCAAAAATATATTCTACAAAAAAGGCTCCGGCTAATAACTCAGCAAACCAGCCCGTAATAGCGGTTATTACCGGGTTAAGGGCATTGCGTAAGGCATGCCGGAAAATAACGGTGCGTTTACTGAGGCCTTTGGCGTAGGCAGTGCGTATATAATCCTGGTTCAATACATCCAGCATGGCGCTTCGGGTGAGTTGGGTAATAATGGCCAGCGGCCTTATGCCCAAAGTAAAAGCAGGCAATATTAAATTTTTAAGAGTAATGTATTTCTCGCCGGTTACTTCATCAATTTCAAACCAACTACCGGTTAGGTTTAGCCCGGTGTATGGGTGCAGTACCACGCCAAAAAAATACGCAATAATAATTGCCATAAAAAATGAGGGCGCCGAGATGCCGGCAATGCTGGCAAATACGGCGGTACTGTCCAGCCAGGTACCCCGTTTTACTGCGGCTAACACACCCAGTAATATACCTATGATGCTGGCAAACAGCATAGCGGCAAATGCTAATAACAAAGTACCCGGTAAGGCTTCCATCAGCAACTGCCCTACTGCTTTTTTGGTTTGGTAACTGCGGCGCAGATAAGGTGCTTTTATAGCAAACTTAGTATCGCCTCCAATAAAAAATCCTTTCAATTCTTTTTTATCAATATCGGCCTGAGTATGAAAGCTGAGGGGTGATACATCGTTGAGGTATAAAACCAGTTGTTTCCATTTGGGTTGGTCTAGATAAAGATCTTTACGGATATTATCCATGGTTTTTTTATCGCCGCTTTGTCCAACGATCATTCGTGCAGGGTCGCCAAAACCCTGGAACATAATAAATACCAGAAGTACCACGCCGAGGAGGACGAGGAGGGAATAGAATAATTTTTTAAAAATATATTTCAATTAATTAAAAATGGATAATTAAGAATTAAAAATTGATGCTGGCAAAATGGTATATTGCTTTTCTGTATTTATGTTTTTGCTTAAGAAAAATTCAATGTTTAATTCTCAATATTCAATAAAAGTATCCGAAGCATTGGTATCACTTCATCGCTTTTTCAAAATCAGCACCGGCCCATTTGTTTTGTATTACGGGGCCTTTCATTAAAAATAAGGTTGGGTTTACTCTTGCTGCTGTTTTAATGGTGGTGCCATCACAGGTAAATATCATAATATCATCTTTTAATAATGCCTGTATTTCTTTAACTGAGGCAGAAGTTACAGCAAATACAGGAATACCTGCTGCTTTTTTTGCACTATATAATTTATTGAATTTCTTTACCCATTCTCTGTTGTTTGCTGCAGGTACTTCTTTTACAAATAATAAATAATATTCGTTCTGTTGATTCAGGATGTCATCTGTGGTATCGGTACCCGTTGGGGTAGTAAGAGTAAAATCGTTAATGATTGGAACATTATTTTTCCCTTTAGCTATCAATATTTGTTTCCGTTCTACAAATGTCCAGCTGCTGTCGGGTAAGGCGGCTACATCAAAAAATTTTTTCTGCCCGGCTTTTTCGTACACAAAATTATAGCTGAATTTATCCTGCACAGCATCTTTGGGCATTTTACGCAACTCAATAATATTATTGCCGGGTTTATAAGGCAGGCAATCTTTTAAGGGCAAATGTTTCAGTACATAAAACTGTAACCACAACACGGCAATAAGCCATAACAAAACAATTATACTCCCGGTCATTTTTTTAAACAGTGGTTGTATATGTTTTTGCCCAATTATAATTACAATGATGAGCAATGTAATTATAATATCTTTTGTAAAGGTTTGTACAGGTGTAAGCGGAATACAATCGCCAAAACAACCACAGGCTCTTATTTTACCACTGAACAAAACAAATGCAGTTAAGAAAGTGAAAAACAAAGTGAGTAAAAATAATAACCAACTGCTGAGTTTTTTTTGCCAGCCAATTAATAAGGCCACTCCTAACACCACTTCCAGTGTGATCATGAAAATAGAAAAGCCGAGTGCATAATTATTCAGCCAATGCATCAGTTTGGTAAAATAGCCATCTGCTGCCCAAACTTCAAAAAATTCCTGCATTTTATAGGCGAGGCCTAATGGATCGATGGCTTTTACCAGGCCGGAGAAAATGAAGAGGGCGCCTACTAATATCCTGGCGATGGTTACAGTTGTTTTCATCTATAAAATATGTATTAGTGGTTCATAGTTAATGGTTCATAA
>JAYSTT010000106.1:0-1727 GCA_043719495.1 Ferruginibacter sp.
CCACCAAAGCCTCCGGCCCGGCTGCTGGCAAAATACAAATCTCTTTTATCGGGCGATAGGGAAGGAGAAGATTCCCAGAAATCGGTATTAACAACAGGCCCCAGGTTTTGTGCTTCACTCCAGCCATTGTTTGTTTTTACAGAAAAATAGAGATCGCAACTGCCCTGGCCTTCTGGGTAATTGCAACCGGTGAAAATCAGCAACTGTCCATCCTGCGAAATGTTTTGTGCGCCTTCATTCAGGTTGGTATTTACCTTGCCGCCCAGCGGTTCTGCATGGCTCCATTTGCCATTTTCAAAATTGCTTTCATAAAAATCTTCATCACCTGCTATTCTTCGGGTGAAGATCATTTTTTTTCCATCAATAGTTAAGGAAGGGAAATATTCCAGGTCCTTTGTGTTGATATTACCGCCCAGATTTTGTGGCGCAAAAACATAATTTTTTACAGGATGCTTTTTTTCATAATCTACCGCAAAAGTATAAACCGATTTTCGGTAATTGCCTGCTTTGATACTTTGCGGATTTAATTTTGCGGTTGCTAAAAATTCATTGACAGCAATTAATGCCTGTTGAAATTTACCAACGCCTGCTAAAGAGATGGAGTATGGCAGTAAATATGTTTTGGAATAAACGGAATCCATTTTCTGTCCTGTTTCAAAATCAGCAACAGAAGCTGCATAATTTTTTAGATCGGCATAAATACCGGCACGGGATAAATATACATCTACAAATTTGGGGTCTAATGCAAGTGCTTCATTCAGGTGTTTAAATGCGGCTGTATAGTTACCGGCTGTAGCTTCTTCGTAAGCCTGGCCGTAAATTTCACCGGCTTTTTTATTTACTTTTTCGGGATCGTACCATTGGGCGGTACAAATTAAAAGTGAAAAACTAAAAATGAAGAATGAAAAAATGAATTTCGGGATAAAGTGATTTTTTTGTGGCATTTGCATAAGTTCGTGTGGTAAAGATAGAACGAATGAATGCTTAATTTGTTTTGTTTGTGTTAAAGTATAAATTGAGATTATTTATAGAAGAGAGGGGGATTTACAAACATTTTTTTGAAAATATCTTTTTGCCATATTTTGTATCCCGATGGCTGATTACAGTGTCTTGTCTGTTAACAATAAGTACAACTGCACCGGTTTTAAGGCAGCTTTCTTTGGTGATTTTGCAAACGCTGTCAGATACATTATTCCAATCTATTAATAGTGTAGAATCTGAAAAAATAATGACAGAGTCGGTAGGTTGTAAAGTAAGAAAGGTATGAAATGTAATACTGCTGTCTTTTTTATACCACCAGTCGGATAGCTTGGTATAACATGGATCGCTTGGATACGGCTTTGAGGTAGCAATAAATGCAAACAGGTAAATAACCAGGCCGGCAAAAGCCGTAAGCTTAAAAGCTGTTTTTGTTTTCATCTTTATTTAATTTAAAAATTAAAAAGGGTATTAAAAAACAAATAAAAAGATCTATCCAGTCGAAAGTAAATTGTTTCGGAAAAAACAATTGAATTATTTCTGTAAATGACACTACAAGTATAATTAATGCTGCTCTGGTATTGTGCGAAAGTTTTAAAAAATAAAATAATCTTAAAAAATGGCTTAAAGAATAACACCAGGCAATATCTGCGAAATGATTTAAAAGTAATTTGCCCCAAAAATTATTTTTAAGCAAATTGTAATAATTTGGAAATGTTGAACATGAGTTTAACCAGCGATGCAACAGC
>JAYSTT010000107.1:0-10119 GCA_043719495.1 Ferruginibacter sp.
GCACCGGGAAAAGAAACACCATACGCATTAAATGCCGGAGTGGAGATTTGTACTTCATACCAAAGTGATGGAAGGTTTAAACCTAAATGCGGATCATTACACAATATGGGTGCCCCTGTCTTTGTTTTTTTACCACTTACAGCCCAGTTGTTACTGCCATTTTCCCTATCGGGTTTTTCTGTTTCAACAACAGCCACTCCATTATTTAAATAAACAGAATCTGCATTTAAAGGAGCTTTAGGAAAAACTTTTTGCAAAGGCAAAACGGTGCCTTTAGGAATAATAGGATCTAAAGAATCCTGAACAGCCGGAAATAATTTTGCAAAATCAGCTTTATTAAAAAAACTTTTGGCACTGGTCATTTCAAAATCATCCTCATGAGCAGCCAAATCATAACTCATGTATTTTAAAAATAAGGAGGTTTTAAGATTATTCCATAGTTCGGGTTTGTACCCTATTAATTTATATTCAATGGGTAAAGTACTTTCAGTTAAAGAACCAATGTAGGCATTGATACCGGCCGTATAAGCATCACATTCGGCTTTTATCACAGGGTCTTTATTCGCTTCCTTTTCCGCAATTTCTGCAGCGTATACCATTCCCAGTCTTCTAAATTCCCGATCATGGCTTAAACCCTTTTCTCCCAATATTTCACTCACTCTTCCGCCTGCAGCAAAAGTTTGTAATTCCATTTGCCACAACCGGAATTTTGCATGTAAATATCCCTGTACAAAATAGGCATCATTTTCCCGGTCTGCAAAAATGTGTGGCACCAGGCGATCATCTAAATACACTTCTACTTTTCCATTAAGTTGAGGAAATTTTAAATCAGCTGTAAAATCTCCATTAGCATTTTCGGCATTTTGCCAAAAACCATGTTGTGGGCTAAAAAAAGTACCAAATGCCGGGGCTTCTTTACCCCCAATGGTTAATCTTGTATTTAAAGTAAGTACCAAGGCTGCTGTAATTGCAGCAGTTATAACAAATGGAACAAGCCTCATAAATTAGTTTTAATAAACTCTAAATTAATGAAAATAATTTATGAACAATAAATACCTAAAAAGCATTTTTAAAAATATCTATAAGGCAAAAATGTACAATAGTTTCTAATGGTAAAATGCTTTACTATGTTTTAGCCAATTATATCTTAAAAAAAGGTAAATAAAATTATTCTTTTATAAAATTTCACCCGAAAAGTGATTGTAGCATTAATTTTGCTTTACTATTATTATATTTTTAAATTTAAAATAAAAGTTATGAAAAATAGTATTTTTTATGTAACGTTTTTTTTATCTGTTATTTTATTAGCAGCATCCTGCAAAAAAAGCAATACCACAGTTGCCGTAACCACTCCGGAAGGTAATTGGATTGGCAACAAAAGTGGCCTGGGTGGCCCTTCACATTATTTTAGTTTAAATTTTAAAAGCGGAGGCAGTATAATTATTAATGAATTTAATGCAACCAGCCCCGATATTGCCAACGGCACATGGAGCCTGGTAGGTGATAGCGTAAAAGCTAACTTTACTTATGTTCCAGGTAGTATTTTTAGTGGCGCTTATTCTATAGCTGCAAAATATTCTGCCAGCTCTGCTATAATGGATGGTACTGTAGGAGTTGGAAACAGTACATCTGGTTCAGGCTTTTTTTCTGTTACTAAACAATAGATATTATTCTGCAGGATAAAACAGTTTGGCTTATTTAACCAGGCTGTTTTATTTTTGTGCCAAATGGAAAGTATATCAACCGACATAAAGAATATTTTAGGTTTAAAATTACCCACTGATCCCCGCTGGGTTAACCTTGCCGAAATAGAACTGGGCGACATTTTAACCGATCATGCCTATTGCGAACAGAAAGCCGCTACTACCTGCATTTCGTTAATACAACGCTATCCCGACAGATTAGAATTGGTGGAGGAATTATCTCCTATAGTTACGGAAGAATGGGGACATTTTAGAATGGTACTGGCGGAGTTGAAAAAAAGAAATTTGAATTTAGGCAAACAGCGTAAAGATGTTTATGTAAATAAATTGCTGGAGTTTCAGAAAAAAGATGGCAGTGTGGAAGACCGTTTATTAGACCGGCTTTTAACTATGGCATTGATTGAAGCCAGAAGCTGCGAACGTTTTAAAAGATTAAGTGAAGGACTAGACGATGCATACATGCGTAACTTTTACCGGAAGTTTATGGAGAGTGAAGCAGGGCATTACACCTTATTTATAACCCTTGCAGAATTATACTTGCCCAAAGAAAAAGTAAGAAAGCGCTGGAATGAATGGTTGCAATTTGAAAAAGCCGTGATGGAAAGTGCGGAAGTTAGAGGTGACAGGATACATTAAGGATTTTAGATTGCAGGTTTTAGATTTTTTTTGAAGAAGATTCTTTTTGCGATTTAATTATCTTTACTTAATTATATACTTTACCCTGATGCAGCAGGGGAAATAAGGCATGCCGACTGCTTCATCGAGTGCAGGCGGTTTTAAACCAAAGCCACCTTGTATAAAAAGTGGGTCATAACCAACTGGTAAATTTTTATACTTAATAATTTTTACTTTACCTCCAATACCTGCAGTTACTTCCAGTTTCCATTTTCCATTTGATGAAATATTATAGGTTTCACCAAATAAAATTGCTCCGCCAATAGAAACAGCGTTTGCCTTATATAAGAATTTATTAAGAGTATCTGGCGGCGATGACTTAATAAAATTTCTTGTATTTGTAAAATTAAAAGGCTTTATTCTGAACTCTGCGCCTATAAAAGGATTATGCCTTGCATTTCTTTCTTTATTTCTCTTACTAAAATCTCCTAAATTGATTAAAGGCCTCCATTGTTGTAAAAAATGATACCGGTATTGAGCAAGAAAACGAAAACCATGTAAACTCTTTTCTTGCATGTCATAAAATGGATGTTTAGCAATATAAGAAAGCTCTGTAAAATATTCACTTCGTTCGCTGAAGCGATTACCAAAACCTGCACCTATTGCTATTTGTGGCTCTGCAAATGCCAGAGGATTAAAGGAAAAGTATTTTTCACTTTCAGTAAATCGATGCTCAATTAATTTTCCTTTTATTATTTGAGCATTTATATTTAAACACCCGAATGAAAGTATAAAGAGAATACATTTTTTCATGAAGCAAAATAGTCTGATTGCTCTGTTAGATTCAGGTAAGGATGTTTTTGCTGCATGCTTTGAATAATATTCCAATACTTTAATGTAAAAGCTTTGTGAGCTGCTGATGTGGGATTAAAGGGTTTATGATGTATTGCTGCATTGACCTCATTTATTTCCTGCATTAATTGCTGCGATGGCTCATCAATACAAGTGGCAACAAACTTTTCCCACACATAATTGGTAGCAGCATAATTGGGATGCACCATGTCTTCTGCATAAAAACGATAATCCCTTAAATCATCAATTACTATTTCGTACGCAGGAAAATAAAATACATTTTCAAAGCTTTCAGTGGCAAGATGAACGGCATTTATTAAAGCCGCTTTGCTGCGGTTGTTTTCAACAAACCCCTCCCTTAAATGCCTTACCGGGCTTATGGTAAGAATAATTTTTACTGTGCTGCTAAATTGTTTTAATTCTTTAATGATTTGGTTAATAACAAGAATTGTTTCTGCATTACTTAACAATATCCTGTTAAACCACTCTGCTGGTGCTTTATGATTGTTGGCAGCAACGGTTTTGCTTTTTGTATTGGCTGCTTTATCTGTTAATTCATAAATCCAGGCCGAACCAAAAGTGATAATTACAACATCAGTTTCTTTTAAATAATTGTGAGCGGCTTGAGTAGAATTATTTATTTTTTGCACTGCATCTTCCCTTGTAGTAGCAGAAAAGCGGCTGTGGTGCTGCCAGCTGTGATAAGATTCGTTTAAATAAAACAAATCAGTTTTATCAATAACTTTATTTTCTGTATAATTTTTAATAGCGTTAAGCACACTTACAGGATTAAACAAAATCCCGTTAGGATTTTGTAAAACGGAAAATTTATGCGCTATTAATTTATCGCCGATGTTTTCAGTAAAACAACTGCCCATCAGCAATAATTTATGCCGATGATTTATTTTTTGTGGTAATTGTTTTGGAGAAACCTCTAAATGAAAATCCATGCCACAAATTACACGAATTACACGAATTAGATAAATATGCTTGTGGCTAACTGGCTGCAATGCTGCAATGCATCCTTATCTAAAGGGTTAAGCAGGCTTAGTTTTTCAAAATATGGAATCGTCAATTCGGTATCCATATTTCCTACTAATACATCATCTGCCATCGGGCAACCACCAATTCCTTTTAATGCCCCATCAAAACGTTTACAACCGGCAACTAAAGCAGCATCTAATTTTGTTTTCCAGTTTGTTGCAGTGGAATGTAAATGCACGCCAATTTCAATTTCGGGTAATGAGTCAACTAAATATTTTGTTACACTTTTTACCTGGGCTGCTGTTGCCAAACCAACAGTATCCGCCAGCGAAATTATTTTTATACCCATCGCTACTAACTTATCCACCCAATCAAAAACAATTTGTTCATTATATAAATCACCATAAGGGTTTCCAAAACCCATAGAAATATAAACAACCAATTCTTTATTATTTATAAAACATAAATTCTGAATAGCTTCCACCCTTCTCAACGATTCATCAATGGTTGAATTGGTATTTCTTTTTTGAAATGTTTCGGAAACAGAAAAAGGGAAACCAAGATAAGTTATTTCGTCATACATCACTGCATCTTCAGCACCTCTTTCATTGGCAATAATAGCCAGCAGTTTTGTTTTTGAATTTTTAATTTTTAATCCTTTAATCACCTCTTTGGTGTCTGCCATTTGTGGTATTGCCTTTGGCGATACAAAACTACCAAAGTCGATGGTATCAAATCCAACTTTTAACAGAGCATTGATGTATTCAATTTTTTTTGCTGTGGGTATAAAGTGTTTCCAACCCTGCATGGCATCACGGGGGCATTCGATTAATTTTATTGCCGATTTTAAATTTTCAATTTCAGATTTCATTAAATTCTTTGATTCATCACTTCATACAAAATTATTCCTGTAGCAACAGATACATTCAAACTTTCAAAATCCCCTTTCATGGGTATCTTAAATTGTGCATCACAAATTTTCATCAATGCAGGATAAATACCTTTATCCTCACTGCCCATGATGATAGCAGCCGGCGATGCAAAATCAATATCACTTATATTTTTTTCAGCCGTCATTTCGCTGGCATAAACTTTAATACCATTTAAATGCAAATCATCCACAGCTTTCATTAAGCTGCTTACACGGCACACCGCCATTTGCTCCAATGCTCCAGCCGAGGTAGTAATAGCATCTTCATTTAAAGCCCCTACACCTTTATCCGGAATGATGATGGCATTTACCCCAAAGCAAAAAGCACTTCGGGCTATGCCGCCAATATTTCTTATATCGGTAATACCATCTAAAATTAAAAATAACGGCATCTCGCCTTTATCAACAATAAAAGAAATTACATCCTGCAAATCCTGGTACTGGATTTTTGATATTAGCGCCACACAACCTTCATGGTTACTTACATTAAAGTTGTTGAGTTTTTCTACCGGCACTTTATTAATGGGTACTAGGTTTTCTTCAGCTAATTTTTTTACTTGATCAATTATATCTCCATGCACTGTGCTTTGCATATAAATGCGCTCTAATTGTTTACCGGTTTGCATGGCTTCTATAATGGCTTTACGGCCAATTACCAGCGTGTTTTTTTTGGGGCGTTGTTGCTGATGTTTAAAAGTTCTCAATATATTATTTTTGGGGTAAAGGTCTGTTTTTTTAAGCAAAGAAGGTAAAAAGCAGTTACTTTAAAAGGTTAGCACCGCATTTACAATTTAAATTAACCGCTCTTCCATTAATTAAAAACTGCTTTGGCTAAATTGAGTAACTTTCTTTACATTTAACCCCTTAACAATAAATAAATTTAAAATTATGAAGAAAATTATTTTTTCATTCTTGCTGGCTGCTTTAAGCACAACGGCATTTGCACAAAGTAAATTGGACAAAATTGTAGAGAAAGTTATTGAAACAATGGGGGGCAAAGAAAAATTAATAAGCGTTAAAACCATAAAAAAAATGGGCAATGGCGAGACGCAGGGAGTTAAATATCCCGTAAACTTTTACGCCGTTCATAATTTATCCGAACGAACAGACTTTACTTTTAACGGACTTACCGGTTACCAGATTGTAACCAAAGATTCAGGTTTTAACTTTAGTCCCTTTGGAGGAATGGCAGCACCGGAACGTATGACCGATGAAGATGTAAAATTATCCGGCGATGATTTGGATTTAGAAGGTTCGTTGGTAAATTACCAGGCCAAGGGGCATACCATAGACCTGATGGAAAATGAAGATATTGACGGGGTGGATGCTATACAACTAAGGGAAAATTTAAAGAACGGTAAAACCATCTTTTATTTCATTGACCCCGATACTTATTATATAATCAGAACAACTGCTAAAGGGGTAAGCAATGGGCAGGAGTTTACCAACACTTCTAACTACTATAATTTTAAAAAAAATAAAGACGGTATTCTCTTCGCTTTTACAACAGATAATATCACTTTTGAAACCATCGAAATAAATATCCCCCTTGATGATAAATTATTTTCAACAAAAAAATAAAGATCTACCAACTAATAAATAAATTTTATGAAGAAAATTATTTTTGCAGGTTTATTTATAATAAGCTGCATTACCATTAATGCTCAAATAAGTTCTGCTACATTTGGAATGATGCAGGCAAGGCAACTTGGCCCTGCTGTAACCGGTGGCCGTATTACAGCAATTGAAGGCGTTAATAACGAACCCCGAACATTATATATTGGTACAGCGGGCGGTGGTATCTGGAAAACTACCAATGCAGGGGTTTCCTTTACTTCTGTATTTGATAAATATTGCCAGTCAATTGGCGCCCTTGCCATTGACCAGCAAAACCCAAAAACAGTTTATGTGGGTACTGGAGAAAGTAATATGAGAAATACAGTTTCCATTGGGGATGGATTATTTAAAACAACCGATGGCGGTGATAACTGGGCAAGAATACCCGGATTTGACAGCACCGAACACATCAGCAAAGTAATTATCAATCCAAAAAACTCCAATATTATTTATGTTGCCTGCCCAGGCCCATTATGGAGTGATAGTAAACACAGGGGTTTATACAAATCATCAGATGGTGGAAAAACTTTTGAAAAAATATTTTACATCAACGAAAAAACAGGATGTGCCGATGCCATTATTGACCCGGTAAATCCTGACATCATTTATGCCAGCACCTGGGAGTTTCGCCGTCAGCCTTATTCTTTTAACTCAGGCGGTATGGGCAGTGGAATGTATAAAAGTACCGATGGAGGAAAAACATGGAATACATTAAGCAACGGCCTTCCTGCAAAGCCATTTGGAAGAGCAGCATTGGCATTAGCGCCATCTGAACCCAATAAATTAATTGCAATTGTTGAAGCCGAGAAAACGGGATTGTATATGAGCAATGATGCCGGCGCAAACTGGAAACAGCAAAGTGCCATTGTAAATGTGGTATCTCGTCCTTTTTATTTTTCCTGCCTGGTGGTTGACCCTAAAGATGCAAAAAGAGTTTACCGTCCGGGTTTTGGTTTTAGTTACAGCGATGATGGTGGCAATTCTTTTGCTGATGGAGGCTTTACTGTACATAGTGATATGCATGCGCTATGGATAAATCCGCAATACACTAATCAAATGTATTTGGGTACAGATGGTGGCGTGTATATGAGTACCGACAGGGGTGCTTCTTGGCTTTTATTGGCATCATTACCGGTACCACAGTTTTATCATGTTGCCTATGATAATAAAGAACCGTACAATGTGTATGGTGGCTTGCAGGATAATGGAAGTTGGGTGGCACCCAGCCAGGCAACATTTGGAGTAAAAAATGCTGATTGGAAATTTTTATTCGGCGGTGATGGATTTTGGGTGCAGCCTGATGGTGTGGATGAAAATATTGTTTATGCCGAAGCCCAGGGGGGGCGTGTAGGCAGGATTAATATTAAAGAGGGCACCAGTTACACCGTACAACCTCAACAAGCAATGGGCGAAGAAAAATTGAGGTTTAACTGGAATTCTCCAATTGTAGTTGGAAGTAAAAATAAAAATAACCTGTACGTAGCTTCTCAATATTTATATAAATCTACCACTCAGGGAAGAAGCTGGGAAAAAATATCACCTGACTTAACAACCAATGATAAAAAGAAACAGGAGCAGGAGAAATCTGGCGGCATGAGTGCAGACAATACTTCTGCAGAAAACCACTGCACCATTTTTACCCTTGCAGAATCGCCTTTAGATGAAAATATTATTTGGGCCGGTACCGATGATGGTAATCTGCAATACACAACAGACGGCGGAAAAACCTGGACTAATGTGGCCAAAAACTATGCAGCAGCAGGTATTGCAGCGCAAAGCTGGGTAAGTAGTATTGAACCGAGTAAGTTTGATAAAAACACTGTCTATATAACCTGGGAAAATCATATGTATGGCGATCACAAAACCTATGCTGCCAAATCAACCGATATGGGCAAAACATGGACAAAATTTGTTAGCGAAGAATTTAATGCTTTTGCCCATAAGATTAAAGAAGATAATGTAAACAAAGATTTATTATTTCTTGGAACAGAAATGGGGTTGTATGCAACATTAGATGGTGGAAAAAAATGGTTCCGCATGAAAAATAATATTCCCTGGAAAGCAATGGTAAGGGATATTCAGATTCATCCAACTACCAACGATTTAATTATTGCAACACATGGCAGGGGAATTTTAATTGTTGACAATATTACTGCTATGCGTAACATGACGAATGATATGGCCGGTAAAGAAGCTTACATTTTTGAAAGTAAACCCATTAATTTAACTATGGGTAAATATCAAACGGTGGGTACACAAAGTGAAGGCTGGAGTGCAAATAATACACCGCAACAGGCACCGATAAAATATTATTTCCGTGACCGCTTAAATACAGGCGATGTAAAAATAGAAGTGTATGATAAGCAGGGGAAATTATTGCAAACCATGCCCGGCACAAAACGTAAAGGCATAAATGTGGTGTATTGGAATATGCGTACTACACCACCAAAAGTAGCAAGTGGTGGTAGCAAACCAGATTTCAGCGGCTTTACTGCACCAATGGTTTTGCCGGGAGAATATACCATAAAAGTAAAAGTAGCCGATAAAGTGTATGATAGTAAATTAGAATTAAAAGCAGAAGAAAAACCTGACTACACTTTAGCCGATCGTGAAGTACAATATGCTACTGCCATGAAATTATTTAATATGCATGAGCAACTTGCAGTATTGGCCGAAGATGTAAGCGGCAAACAAAAAAATCTAAAACTTTTAATGGAAAAAATGCAAAACCCAAAAGAGAAAAAAGTAGTGCAGCAATATTATGATTCTTTAGAAACTTTAAGGGGTACTTTAATGGGTACTAAACAAACTTCTTTATTTGCAGATGAAGAAAGGATAAGGGAAAATATTACTGAATTGTATACTTCTGTTTGCTACCAGGAAGTAAAACCATCTAACCTGCAGGAAGAAAGAGTAAAAGGTTTACTGGCTGATGTAAAAAAAGCGGAAGATAAAAATGCTTTACTTACAAAAACTTTTTCTGAAAAAGTAAAAGCTATCCAGGAAAAACAACAACTGCCTAAAAGTAAAGTAGAAGTAAATAAAAATAATTAAGTAGCCACCGAAAGCAAAAGAGGCTGAAATTATTTCAGCCTCTTTTTTTATAATCTTAATAAAACATAATTTTTTTCAATTTCCCCCGTAATTTATCCCGATCCTTATCGGGAGGGGATAGGGGCTACAATCCAAATGCCTTTTTCACTTTACCAACATAATCCAATTTCTCCCAGGTAAACAGTTCCACTTTTTTGGTTATTTTTTTACCATCTGGTGAAGTAAATGTTTTTTCAACTACCTGTGGCACCCTGCCCATGTGGCCATAAGCAGCAGTTTCGCTGTAAATAGGGTTACGTAATTTTAATCTTTGCTCTATAAAATAAGGACGCATATCAAATACTCCTTCTACTATATTACTAA
>JAYSTT010000108.1:0-1720 GCA_043719495.1 Ferruginibacter sp.
GCAAGCTGGGTATTTCCAAAGTTTAAATCCTTAATAAATTTTTTACCAATTCCTTTTTTACCCCCTAAATCAGTAAGGCAGTTCATAATTCCAACAGAGCCTCCTATTTCATAAACAATGGGGTTATCGTAATAATTATTATCGTAAAAATAATATTGGGCCGTTATTTTTTGAGTAGAACAAGCAAGGATTAAGATAAGAGCCGAAATCAATGATAGTTTTTTCATGTAATAAATATCCTTTTAAATTAATAAATGGCCGGGTTTTATTTTGGGATATCAGATGGAATACAAATAAAGCGATTATTCTGCAATAAATATTCCTGTGCTGGATAATTGTTTACAAAATTTAAGATGCTGTAGAATTAGTTTTTGCTGCACAGTAAAAACTGTTTTATAAAATCGCGGCCAATTTTTAAAAAACAAGGGCTACTTTAAAATTAACAGAAAAATACGCATCATTTTTTTTAGAGTTGCCCCTTATATCTCCCGCGGTGGAAGTAACAGCCGGATTTATTTCATTTTGCCGGAAATGTAATAATAGTGCCTGGTTAAGTTGGTCTCCGGCAAAATATTTTTGGAATACATTTTTATCGATGTAAGTTGTACTCACATCATCCAAATAATCGGTGTTTAAAATACGGTAAACACATTCAGCACTAAAATTAACAAACGCATTACATTTATATTTTACACCAGCACCAACAGGAAAATTAATTTGCTTTAACTTGTAAAACTTTCTATCAGGGTATTCTGCAAATCCTTGTCCTTCCGTGCTAAAAGGCCTCAGGTTTGTTAATTTTCCTTCTAACCTTGCCTGGGGGTTAAAACTAAAATAGCCAATGCCACCCAGTAAGTATGGAGAAATTTTAGGAAGTTTTTGACTTTTAGAATAATTTTTAAAATAACGTGGATGAATTTCAGAAACAAGTGAAACTTCAAAAATTGCACTTCTAAAGCTCAGGTTACGTTCATATCTGCCACCAACAGACTCCTTGACACCCTTAAGCACTGCATCACTTGCTTTTACAATTCCCCAGGTCAATTCTGTTCTTAATAAAATTGCTTTTTTATATGCAGCGCCTAAAAAAATACTTCCTGCAGGCTCAGTATTTCCAAGATTAATGTCTTTAATAAAATTTTTACCAATCCCTTTACCACCGCCTAAATCTGTAAGGCAGTTCATTACACCAAGTGATCCACCAATCTCATAGGTTACTTTACTGTTGAAATAAGGATCATCAGTAGAATCAGATTGTGAAAAACCTTGTTGAGGGCAGGATGTTACAAGAATAACAATGCCTAAAGATGAGATTAGTCTTTTCATGAAATAGTTTTCCTTTTTGTGAAAAATGGGTTGATTTTAAAAGGATACCTGGAATTTCACAATTGAATATCTGATTTTTTTTTAAGGGCAACAAATTTACAGGCATTTTTTAAACCACATTCGCTGCACCTGGGGTTACGGGCTGTGCAAACATACCTGCCATGCAATATTAACCAATGATGAGCTTTATAAACATATTGTTCCGGGATATTTTTTATTAATTGTTTTTCTGCTTCCAGGGGAGTGGTAGCTTTAAAGGTAAGGCCAATTCTGGCACTAACCCTGAAAACATGCGTATCTACAGCCATATTTGGTTGCTTATCCACTACCGAAGTAATAACATTAGCGGTCTTTCTTCCTACGCCTGGTAACTGAATCAGTTCATCTACAGTCA
>JAYSTT010000109.1:0-4191 GCA_043719495.1 Ferruginibacter sp.
CGAATTTTTGGACAGCGCCAGGATGGGATATGCAGATTCTACAGGGAAAGATAAGTATTGGGAGTGGACAGATTTAGACCTTACGCCAATTGATGAATATAATCTGCATAGTTTTTTAATGAATAATACCGAATGGGTTACCGGTGCCAGGAAAGATTTTATGAGCAAAAAACAGCTTTTCAGAACTTTTTATAAAACAAAAGTAAATTTTATAGAAGTAAAAAATAAGGATTTCTTTTTAGCAATAAATCCTGTAATTCAATTTCAACTGGGCCACGAGTTTGATTATAACGAATCTGTATTTTTAAACAGCCGAGGTATTACAGCACGAGGTTTAATTGGCAACAAAATCGGCTTTGCTACTTTTCTTACAGAGAACCAGGAACGGGGGCCACAATTTTTTCAACAACAGGTACGTAAATTCAGAGCAGTGCCAGGCGTTGGTTTTTATAAATCATTTAAAAGTTCGGGCGTTGATTATTTTGATGCAAGAGGATATATTACGTTTGCTGCTGTAAAAAATTATGTGGATGTGCAGTTTGGTTACGATAAAAATTTTATTGGAAACGGTTACCGCAGTTTATTTTTAAGTGACTGGGGTAATAGTAATTTATTTTTAAAGTTAAATACCAAGATCTGGAAATTTAACTACCAGAATTTATTTATGGAGCTGATGCCGCAGTTTAAAAAAAGCGGCGATACCTTGCTAGACAGGAAATATGCCGCTATGCACCACCTGAGTATGAACGTAACCAAATGGCTTAATATTGGGCTATTCGAGGGTGTTATATTCGGAAGAAAAAATCGTTTTGATTTCCAATACCTTAATCCGATAATTTTTTACCGCCATATAGAAGGTACAGTGGGCAGCCCAGATAATGCAGTGGCTGGTTTAGATTTTAAAGCCAACATTGCCCACCGGGCACAATTTTATGGCCAGTTTTTGTTAGATGAATTTATTTTATCGGAAGTAAAAAACAACCCCACAAGCTGGGTAAATAAATTTGGTATACAGGCCGGGGTAAAGTATGTAGATGCATTTGGGGTAAACAATCTTGATATACAGGTGGAGATTAACAGGGTAAGGCCATTCACTTATTCTCATAACGACACTATTGCCAATTATACTCATTATAACCAGCCATTGGCACATCCTCTAGGGGCAAACTTTCAGGAAGTACTGGGCATTATTAATTATCAACCTGCACCAAAATGGTACATCAGCGCAAAGGCAATTTATTATTACCAGGGATTAGATAGTGCAGGGAAAAATTTTGGCAGCAGTCCCTTTAATGATTACAGAACAAGGCCAAGAGAAACTGGATTTAAAATTGGTAGCGGTAACAAAGCCACTTGCCTCAACAGTATTTTACAAGTTTCTTACGAATGGAAAGAAAATTTGTATTTTGATGTATCTTTTCAATACAGAAATTATAAAATTGCGAGCTTGCCCGGGCAAAGCAATACCAGCCTGTTAACTGCAGGCATACGATTAAATATGTTTAAAAGAGATTACGATTTTTAAAAAATTAAAGTACTATAACCCCTTCATCCAATGAAAAAGAAAATTGCTGTAACTGCTGTTTGTATTTTTCTTTCGTTAATTTCTTTTACACAAAAAAAAGATAAGCTTAATTTATCCTTAGATGGTATCTGGAGTGGTTTTTTTGATGAGAAGAAAAAACAAACACATATGCTGCATGCCAGTAACCGGTTTGCCTTTATTGAAGCCAGGCCCGAAAAAAATCTTGAAATGATTTTTTCATTGGACTTTGAAACCGGTAAACTAATTGATACCCCTTTCAGCAATCAGATAAAACAGGCAGGAGATTCATTACCCATAACATTTACTTTTTTTGAAGATTATGAATTTTCTCCCGACGATTCTAAAATCATCATTAAAACACAAATAGAGCCGCTGTTTAATACTTCTACCAAAGAGTTTAATTATGTATGGGATATCCCCAAAAAAGTAATGAAAACGGTTACCGCCGAAGGCAAACAATGGTACAGCAGCTTTTCGCCTGACAGTAAACAGATTGCCTATGTAAGAGAAGGCAATCTGTTTGTAAAGGATTTGCAAACAGATATAGTACAGCCCTTAACTTATGATGGCGCTATGGGGCAAAATTTATATGGTATGGCTGATGCTTTGTACGAAAATAATTTTGGCATGATGCAGGCTTACCAGTGGAGCCCCGATGGGCAATACATAGCTTTTTTACGATTCAATGAAACGGCAGTTAAATCTTTTCCTATTTCTTATTACAACCGTGTGTACCCCGAAGTGGGTAAACAACGTTACCCTAAAGCAGGTGAAATGGTTCCCGAAGTGTCTGTTTTTATTTATAACCTGAAAAATAAAATAATGACGCCTGTTGATTTGGGTCTTAACCCTAATCAATATATAACCGGTATTAAATGGCAGCCGGATAATAAGGCATTATTTGTGCAACGCCTGAACCGCACACAAACAAAGCTGGATATTATTAGTGCCGAAGTAAAAACAGGCAATACAAAAATTATATTTAGCGAAACAAAGCCCGATTACATAAAAGTTGATGTGAATAATATTTATTTTTTACCCTCCCGTAATAATTTTTTATGGCTCAGCGAAGACAGTGGTTATAACCAGATTTACGAAATAAACCCCATCACAATGCAAAAAAGAAAAATTACCCGGGGCGAATGGGATGTGTTTGAAATTAAATCTGTAAATGAGGGAACCGGCGATATTTATTATACCGGTAACGAATCTGGTGTAAGAGAAAAACATTTGTACAAAATAAATATTGATGGCAGCAAAAGAAAAAAATTAACTGATGGAGATGGTTATCATAATGTGCAGCTTACCAATAATAACCGTTATTTTATTGATGACTACAGCTCCATAAATATTCCTTCTGGTTTACAAATGTATAATACCGATGGTCGGGCAATCAATGTAAAATTATTGGAGAATAAAGAGCTTAAATTAAAGATGGCTGATTATAAAATTCCGAGTGCCGAGTTTGTAACATTCAGCAACAATAAAAAAGATGATATTAAAGGATGGGTAATTAAGCCATATGATGCCCCTGCTAAACGAATGCCTGTAATAATTTATGTTTACGGAGGGCAAAGCAGGCAGGAAGTTGTAGATAAATGGGATGACAAAGCAACTTTAACTATGCGTTACTTAGCTAACCAGGGTTATTTGGTAGCCTGCATAGATCCACGTGGTACGCCTGGCCGTGGTGAAGCATTTAGAAAAGCAACCTATAAAAAACCAGGCGATGTGGAAATGGAAGATATCATTACTTTTAAAAATTATTTAAAAAACAATTACCGGATAGATACTTCAAATATTGCAATAATGGGCTGGAGCTATGGGGGCTATTTAGCTTCGCTGGCGGCCACCAAATACGCCGGGCAATTTAAAGCTGCAGTAGCTATTGCTCCGGTAACCAACTGGCGGTTGTACGAAAATATTTATGCTGAGCGTATGTTGCAAACTCCCGGTGAAAATGCCGAAGGGTATAATAATGCATCACCAGTAAACTTTGTAAATAATTACCAGGGCGGTTTACTGTTAATGCATGGCACAGCCGATGATAATGTGCATTTTCAAAACAGTATGGAGCTAAGCAAAGCTCTAATACAAAACCGCAAACAATTTGATGAATTATTTTATCCCGATTATTTACACAACATCAGTGATAACAGCCCTAACTCTGCAAGAATACATTTGTTTACAAAAATTACCGATTTTTTAAAAGTACAACTTAACAGTACCGCAATTATACCTGCTGTAACAATAAAAAAATAATTATTCTACAGTTAATGAAAAAGTGATTGTACGGGAATTGATTTTATCAATTACATTGGAGAACTTAAGGTCTTTATCGCGGCTGTGTAAATTACCCAGGCCCCAGCCAATTTTTAACTCGGGGGTTAAAACAAAGTAGGGATAGTAAAAATGAAAGCCCAGGCCGGCTTCAATTCCATAATCAAGCCGGTTTAATTTAATAAGATTTTCTGCTTTTCGTGCCCCGGCATTTGCAGCCATATCATATTCAGCTTTTACACCACCTAACATATACACTTTAAAATTATTAATTCTGTCGCTGCTGAATTTTATTTGAATGGGTAAGGTTAAAGAAATGGATTGCACTTTTTTTATAGTAATGGAATCTTCCCCACCCGGCCTGT
>JAYSTT010000110.1:0-1717 GCA_043719495.1 Ferruginibacter sp.
TAGCGGCTGTCTGTTCCAACTCCTGCATAAATTCTTCCAAACTGTCCATTTTTAATTCCCGATTTGGTAACGATGTTTACTGTTTTAACCGAGTTACCATCATCAAAGCCGGTAAGCTGTGCCTGGTCGCTTAGTTTATCAAAAACCTGTATTTTATCAATAACCGATGCAGGTAAATTTTTAAGTGCTGCTGTAGCGTCGTCACCAAAAAAATCTCTTCCATCTACGGTTACTTTTCTTACCTGTTCGCCCATAGCTGTTACGGTACCATCTTTGGCTACAGTAACACCCGGTAATTTTTTTATCATGTCCTCAGCAGTTGCATCCGGATTTACCTTAAACTGGCCGGCACTATACTCGGTAGTATCGCCCTTTTGCCTGGCTGGTGCTGCTTTGGCAACTACGGTTACATCAGCAAGATCTGTAGCTACTTTTGCCAAACTAAAACTAAGCGGTGTAATATTGCTGGCCTGCAGGTTAACCCTTTGTTCAATTTTTTCGTACCCGGTAAAACTGATTAATAATTTGTAACCACTGGCATTCAGACTATTGAAAACAAAGTTTCCGTTTTTATCTGTAACAACTAATTTGACTTGCGAAGAGTCTCTCACAGAAACCAACTTTACAGTTGCACCCACAATTCCCGATTTATCGGTCTTGTCGGCAACTTTACCTTTAAGCGATATATCCTGGCTTTTTGCAACAACTGCACTCAGGCTAAAAATTAATACTAACAGAACCGATCTTAATCTCATAAATTTCCTTTTGTATGCTTTTAGACGACAGACTGAAAGAAAACTGGCGTAGCAAGCAGCTTTTTTAAACAAAAGCAGTCTTTGCAGGTAAAAACGGTATATATATTGTATAAGTGGCAATAACCTGTTGTTAACGCAGCGTTAGGCGATATAGGCACGCCGCACCATTAAACAAGTCTTTTCGTATATTTGAGATTGGTTAAAGAAAAGTTTATGCCCGAAGTAAGTAGATTTTTTGGAATAATTATTCGAATGTATTTTGGAGATCACAACCCTCCACATTTTCATGCGATTTATCAAGAAGATACAGCAGAATATGATATAAATACATTGACGATTATAAGAGGAAGTTTACCATCTCGTGCACACGCAATGGTGTTGGAATGGGCTTCTCTACATCGTAATGAACTTATGGAAGACTGGAAACTTGCAAGAGAAAAGAAAGAAATTAATAAAATTGAACCATTAAAATAGTATCAATGAATAAGATTATTGACATAAATATAGTCGGCGATTTTCTGCTTTTACTAAGATTTAATGATGGCGAATCTAAAACAATAAACTTTGCACCCTTAATTGGGGAAGGCATAAGTTCTCAATTACTTGACAAAGAGTATTTCCAAAAAGTTTCAATTGATAATGGAGGCGGTCTTGAGTGGCCCAATGGAATGGACTTCTGTCCGAATTTTTTAAAGGATAATATTTCGAATAGTGAAATCAAAATCGAATCCTACATCGCCTAACATGGGGTTTTTGGACAAAAGTTGGGCGGACGCAAGATCAATCGGCTACAAATCGCTGCTGTACTGCATCCGGGCTGGACAAACAACAATTCCCAACCTACCCAAAGCCATGTGCGATATTAGCAAATAGATAAATTGCCTTTTTAGAATTAACTTGCAGCCCTAAAAATTAAAACAACGAATTATGGAATATGGCAAATTGGTATCGGTAACCGGCTT
>JAYSTT010000012.1:0-1876 GCA_043719495.1 Ferruginibacter sp.
ATTTGTTCTTTATCCTCTGCTGCATTATTATCAGCAGCTTTATTTGTTTTTTGTATTGATAAAGAAATGGTTGTGGTATTACTAATTACATCAGCAGTATTGTTTTTAGCTGTGTTGGCAGAATTTGGATTAACAGTATTGGTAGATTCATTTTCTTTGGAATTAGCAGCAATAGTAGTTTTCTTATTCAATAAACTTTCAACTGCAAAAAATCCCGCAACCCCTATCAATAAAAAAAACAGGGTAAAAAGAATATATTTTCTTCTGTCTTTTTTTTGTGGCAGGTGTTTATTCAGCAATAGTTCCATCCTGCCCCATGCTTTATCATAATAAGGCGGGTGATGCTGGCCAGCGGCATCCTGTATTAATTTATCTATTTCTTCATCAGGCATTTTTTTCTATCAGGGTTTTATTTTGTCGAAACAATATTTTCTGCAACTGTTTTCTTGCCTTGGCAAGATTTGATTTTGATGTGCCAATAGAAATATTCAAATGTCCCGCAATTTCTTCATGGCTATACCCCTCCACAATAAAAAGATTAAGCACAGTACGGTAAGCGGGCGAAAGTTCCTGTATAAACCGTATAATTTCATCGTAGGAAATCTTATCAACAGCGGTTCCATTTTCGTGTGGCAAATAAACAATTGTAGTCTCGAGTTCTATTACGTTTTTGTGTTTATTATTTTTTCTAAAATGGTCTATAGCGGTATATACCATTATTTTTCTTAACCACCCTTTAAAAGAACTTACTACATCAGTATACACTGGTTTAAAATGATGTATTTCCTTAAATATTTTAAGGAACCCATCATTTAATATTTCCGAAGCATCTTCATCTTTGCTGGTATAGCGGTCGCATATAGACATAGCATAGCTGTAGAAAGAGTTATACAAATTTTTTTGACTCTCTCTCTGATTAAGGGCGCAGCCCCTGATTTGTAGGTTTAATTCGTCGGCAGTTAACAAAAACTAATCTTTATAACTTTTAATAATAATCGCAACAAACGGTATTATGGTTGCCTACCAAAAGGTACAATTTTTTTAACAGCCCGCAATTGCCTTTATCCAATAAATAATACACTTTTATATTAATGCAACACTTTGCAATAGCAATCGTAATATCCTAAACAGCAGGCCAGTAATCTTCCTAAGTATATGTACTCTAACTAAATATGCCAAATAATTAAATCTATTTTGTTTCCCTTTTTTAAACAATAAAAGCTCATCAATAAACGATTTATATAACGACAGAATAAAACACCGTACCCAACCGAAAACTTAATAGGAATGAAATTAATCCGTAATACACTGGCATTTTTGCCTGTCTTATTGTTAATGGCAAATGGTTCACCTACTCTTACCGGAAATAAAATTTTTGTTAATCAACTACATATTGATTTGCCCATTACATCAACATTTACCAATTGTTATAACGAATGGAATTTAACAGCGGCCGGCTTATCACTACAAGCTTTTAGCGAAGCCTTAAAAGGGTACAATTACATGCTCGAAAAGAAATTACTGAACAGCAGCAACCTGCTTACTATAATTGATTACAGTAAACCCTCTTCTCAAAAAAGATTGTATGTACTGGATATGAATAATGGGAAAGTTTTATTTAATACACTTGTAGCTCATGGAAGAAACTCGGGACTGGAGTATGCAACAGATTTTTCAAACAAAGAAGAATCTCATAAAACAAGCTTAGGGTTTTTTATTACAGGTAATACCTATAATGGCGGCAATGGTTATTCTTTAAAGTTAAAGGGTTGCGAAAAAGGCATTAATGATAAAGCAATGGAAAGAGCCATTGTATTACATGGCGCCCCTTATGCAGATGAAAAATTTTTACAAAATAATGGTTACCTGGGCCGAA
>JAYSTT010000111.1:0-4184 GCA_043719495.1 Ferruginibacter sp.
TTTTTAAATACTCATATAATTCCCCTTTTCCTTTTCTTACGCCCTCCTCGCCACCAAAACCTTCTAAATGCGCTTTGCCACAATTGGTAATTAAACCATGTGTGGGTAAAATAAACTTACAGTAATTTTCAATTTCTTTTTGATGGTTGGCACCCATTTCAATCAACGCAATCTCTGCATCAGGTTTTATTTTTAAAATAGTTAAAGGAATACCAATATGGTTATTAAGATTACCTTCTGTTGTATATGTTTTATACGTGGTGGATAAAACTGCATGCAAGAGTTCTTTGGTAGTTGTTTTGCCATTGCTACCCGTTATTGCAATAAATGGAATGGTAAATTGTTGGCGGTGATGCTTTGCCAAAAGCTGTAAAGTAGTTAGCACATCTTCGGTATAAATTATTCTTTCATTAATTATTTCGCATGGTTCATCCACTATTGCATAGGCTGCACCTGCATCCAAAGCTTTTTGTGCAAAAAGGTTGCCGTTAAAACTGGGGCCTTTCAAAGCAAAAAATAAGTCCTGGGGTTTTAATTTTCTGGTATCTGTTTGTACAGAGGAGAACTGTAAAAATATTTTGTATAATTCCTCAATTTGCATGTTTCAAAAATACTATAGAAGCAGATAATAAATACAATAAAAAACCTCCTGAAATTTATCAGGAGGTTTTAAATATTATATCTAAATTATTTTTTCTTCTTTTTTGTTGAATTTTGTTTGCGGCTGCCAAAAATATTACCGTCTTTAAATCCAGGCCCTTCGGGTGGGCCAAGATAAGTTTGTGCACAACGGAAACCTACAGTACTGGCTGCCTGATCTTCCTGCATAAAACGGCGGGAACCCGGCGATAACCAGTATGGTCTGTCGTTCCAGCTACCACCTTTAATTACCCTTGACTGGTCGTTTATTAAAGAGGATATTCCGTATCCATAGTAAACACCACTGGCAGAGTCTCCATCAAGGAAATTAATAACATTATTTTTTTGGTAGTTGCTTCGGTTTTTAACTTCCTCATCAGAAATGTCCACCTTTTTTAAGCGGTTAACTTCTGCAGCTCCAACACTGTCTTTTGCGTATTCACCCGAAGCATTTTTATAATACTTTTGAAATTTATTACCACGGAAATAGTTAAAATCCTGGCCGTCAGTAGGAGTTAATGGTCTGTAAACATCACCCACCCATTCACTTACATTACCACTCATATTATATAATCCAAATGCATTGGGGTAGAAAGCTTTTACAGGACCGGCAATAGCAGCACGGTCATTCAAGCCACCAGCAACACCCATATTATCACCACTACCACGTTTAAAGTTTGCTAAAAACTTGCCTTGCCAGCTTCCGCGGCGGTTATCACGTAAGCCATTAGGGTTATTACTCCAGGAGTAAATTTGCTGATTACTTAACAATTCCTCTCCACTTTTCCCTTCTTTTTTACGAGGAGATGGGTTTTGTGCATAAATTCCATAGGCTGCATATTCCCATTCTGCCTCTGTAGGTAAACGGTATCCCATATTTAAGATACCATCTTCCATCTTCACAAGCCCTCTTGGTTTACCGTTAACATCTTTTAAATCAGACTTTTTAGGTTTATTCCTGCTCTGAATCATGTCCGGAGCCATTAAATAAGTTTCTGTATTAAATGCATCGGCAGCAGCACCTTTCATTTCTTTTTTAGCTGCATCTTTTTTAAGATACCCTTTTTGTATAAGGTTAAGCTCATTTACCCTGTCAGTTCTCCATATACAAAAATCATGAGCCTGTTGCCAGCTAACACCTACTACCGGATAATAATTATAAGAAGGATACCTAAAGTAGTACTCCACATAGGGCTCATTATAAGCCAACTCTTCACGCCAAACTAAAGTATCGGGAAGAGCCTTTTGCATTATTGAAGTGTCACCGGAAAAAGTATTTTCCAGCCAGTATAAATATTCTCTGTAGTGTACGTTAGCTACTTCAGTTTCATCAATAAAGAAAGAGGGAACTGTTACACGGCGAGGTACATTGTTCCAGTCGCCCATAACATCTTCATCCTTAGCGCCCATTACAAATGAACCACCTTGTACAAAAACCAGTCCTGGACCGGCTTTGGGGTATTTTACTTTAGCCACATGGAAATTACCCATGTTCTTGTCATCATAATTCCAACCAGTGGCAGATGATTTACTGCTTTTCTTTTTAAATAAGCCTCCGTTTTTACAGGAGCTTAATGAAAAAGCTGCGGCAACTACAATTACTAAATTTTTACTTGAAAATAATTTTGACATGTTCGTTCGTTTATCAAATTAGTTAACGAAAGGTTTTCTTTTTTATTGTATTGGGGTGTATTAGCTGCGAATATAAATACTTTAAGCGACATAGAAGCACGAGAACATTTTTTTTAGGTTATTTCTGGCACGAAAAATGATTTATGTATAGCAGCTTTTTAATAACAGGGATTACATAAATTTATTGTGTAACAAAAAATTAACTTACTGTTTATTTTGTAATCAAAACTTATGCACAATTTTGGATAAAATAATACGGATGCAACAAAACAGGAAAACCTCTTGTCTTTTAGAAGCAATCAGCAATGGGTTGCATTAGTATTGTAGCGTTAACTTAATAGAAGAGGGCTTTTAAATTAGATTTTAATAAGGGGTTTGCAAGACTTTGTAAATTATTTTACAAACAATAATCAACAAAGTCTTTCGTTTGATTAGTGAAATAAATGATTTTAAGAGAGGTATTTATAATGATAAAAAACAGTATAAAAGACCGTAAAACCATGGTATTGGCAGTTAAATAAAAAGCTATTATCTTTGAATTACAAAATTTTTATAATTTTTTTTAACAAGATTTTATAATTTACTTGTTCGTTTCAATAAAACTACTATTTTTACAACAGGACAAACATTAAACTAAACGCTTATTGAGGTAAGTTTTACCTAACCAAGACAAATCAAAACGCATGAAAAGAGTAACTTTAAAACTAACTACTTTAGTTATGTTACTGGGAGGAGCAATCACTGTATCTAATGCCCAGTCAAGCAAATTTAATGTGGTAACTAGTGCAGTTCCATTTTTACGTATTTCACCCGATATTAGGGGCGCCGGAATGGGAGATGCTGGAATTGCAACTTCTGCCGATGCTAATTCAGGGTATTTCAATATAGCTAAATTACCATTTGCTACCAGTAAATCTGGAGTTGGGTTGTCCTACACCCCCTGGTTAAGGGATTTGGGTGTTTCCGATGTTTACATAGCTGCATTAAATGGATATTATAAATTAGATGATGAATCAGCTGTTTCAGGTTCTATTAGGTATTTTAGCCTTGGAAGTATTCAGTTTACTGATGATAACGGAATTGATTTATTAACTTATCGCCCAAGGGAAATGGCAATTGATGCGGCATATTCAAGAAAGCTTTCGGCTAAAAACAGTATTGGTATTGGAGTACGTTTTATCAATTCAAATTTAGCCGGTAACGTTGGTTCTGTTACCTACAAAAAAGCCTCCACTGTTGCCGGAGATTTACATTTTTTCCATAATGGAGCAAAAGAAAATGGTGAAGGATTTAACTGGGGGGTTGCTTTAAGTAATTTGGGAGGTAAAATTTCTTATACTACAGATGCCAATCAAAAAGACTTTATACCTGCTAATTTAGGAATTGGGGGTGCCTATACTAAAGTTTTTGATGAAGACAATAAAATTACCTTTGCACTTGACCTTAATAAGTTAATGGTTCCTACACCAGGCGATACTTCAGCAGGGGCGTTACAAAAATACCATTCACAAGGTGTTGTAAGCAGCTGGTTTAAATCTTTTGGAGATGCACCTGATGGAATTTCAGAAGAAATTCAGGAAGTTAATGCTTCATTAGGGTTTGAATACTGGTATAATAATCAATTTGCTTTTAGGGCTGGTTATTTTTATGAAAACCCAACTAAAGGAAACAGAAAATATCTTTCAGTTGGTGCAGGTTTAAAATACAATGTCTTTGGTTTAAACTTCGCATATATTTTCCCCTCAGGTAGTGGAACAAGCCGTAATCCTTTATCAAACACCTACCGTTTTGGTTTGGTATTTGATTTTGATGGAGAAGCAAAAAAATAATTTGAATAAAATATATTTAAAAAAGCGCCCCGAATTTCCGGAGCGCTTTTTTAGTTTTTACTACCGGTCAAATTGCAGATATTT
>JAYSTT010000112.1:0-4178 GCA_043719495.1 Ferruginibacter sp.
AATAAAATTTAGAAGTACAAAATGGCTATCAATAAAAATCATGAGTTTGAAGAATTAGGCGGTGTTAAATGCGGCATCGTTGAAAAAAATGTTGCCCCGCAAAGAGTGGAGTTTCTTAAAGACTTACTGCAGTATAATGGTTTTACAGTAGTGGTGGTGGCTTCTCCCCCGCCCAAAGCTGCGGCACCTGCACCTAAAACTGAGGAAGCTACCGGTGAGAAACTCATGGAGGGTTTAGAACCCTCCATGAGTTCTCCCGAAACATTTACGGTGGGTGTTACCGATTATACTTTCAACCCCACCAATGCAATTTTTGGAAGATCATTAAAAACCAAAGATGGCCATGTGATTACATTAGCGTACTGGCACCAGGAAGAAACGGTATCGCACGATGAAGTGCCGTATTTTGACAGTAAAAGTTAACTACTAAACTTATATTTGCACAGTAAAATTTTAAATGTTTAATATTACCCGATGCGGAAACTATTTTTTTTATTTGCCTGTTTTCTTCTCATTCCATTTATCTCTACCGCCCAGGACTACCCGGATTTTGGAATACCTTCTGCTGAAGATTTAGTATTAAAAGAATGCCCTTTTGAAAAAGATGCACCGGCAGTAATGTTGATTCACGAAGCATTTTCTTATCCGGGAGACAATACCCAATTAATAACTACACACCATATAAGAATAAAAATATTAAATGATAACGGTTTTAATGCCGCAAATATCTCTATCCAATTTTACAGGAGAGATAATTTTGAAAGTATTGATAATATCGAAGCAGTGACTATCAATCAATCTGCTGACGGTACACTCATAAAACAAAAAGTAGAAAAAAAATCTGTTTATTCCAATAAAATTAGTGACCGCTTAGGAGAAATTTCTTTTGCATTCCCATCAGTTAAGGCGGGCAGTATTATTGAATACCAGTATCGCAGTATAATGGGAGATTACACCGGGATTGATGACTGGTATTTCCAGGATAAAATACCAGTGATGATAAGCAGGTACCATCTTACCATGACACCGGTAAGACAACTGGTATATAAGATCAATAAAAAACCTGAGCTGGAAGCAACCGTTTTACCTGAACCGGGGAAAGTATTTTTTGAAATGAAAAATATCCCTGCATTACCAGTTGAACCTTACATGGATGCCAGAAATGATTATATCCAAAAGATAAATTTTCAATTAAGCAGGTACAACCCCATGTGGGGTTTGGAAAAGGCCAACAGCCACTTTTCTTCGTGGGAGAAACTATACTATAGATTGTTGTATAGTGAAAGTTTCTGGCAACAATTAGAAAACAAAATTTCTGACGCAAAGGAATTTATAAACCAAGTTAAACTGTTGTCTGCTCCTGAAGAAAAAATGAAATTGATATATGGCTATGTAAGAACCAATATGAATTGGAACAATGTTTACACTATAGTTTCATTTAGCGGAGTAAATGAGGCATGGAAGCAACACACAGGAACCAGCGGCGACATTAATTTAATTTTGGTGAACCTTTTAAGAAAAGCAGGACTGGAAGCATACCCCATCTTAGTAAGCGAAAGATTTCATGGCAAGGTAGATACTGCTTATCCTTTTTTTGACCAGTTTAATTCTGTTTTTGCAGGCCTGGCCATTGGCAATAAAGAGTATTTTTTAGATGCTACAGATAAATACACACCTGCACACATTATCCCAAGCAGTGTTTTAAACACTACAGCATTTATTATAAAAGACAAAAGTGCCGGCCTAATTACTATCAGCAACGACTCATTACAATACAAGGAAGGTGTTTATTTAGACATGAAGGTGTCAGCAGACGGAACCTTAAATGGCAACGCACTAATAAAAAGCAAAGATTATGCAAGAATAGAAAAATTGAAGGCCTATGAAAAAGATAAAGATAATTTTAAAAAATCATATTCAGATGCAGAAGATATTTTACCGGTGATTACTAATTTCAAAATATTGAATGCAGAGAATGATTCGTTTCCACTCGATCAAAAATTTGATTTTAGCTATAAGTTAAGCAAAAGTGATAATTATGCCTTTGTTCCGATAAATCTTTTTTCCGGTTTCAGTAAAAACCCGTTTCTGAAAGACAACCGCTTTTCAAATATAAATTTCGGCTACAACCGTACAATTAATCTGAATGCAACAATTGAAATCCCATCTGATTATACCGTTGATGAAATACCCAAACCCATCCAAATGGAAACCCCGGCTAAGGATATCATATTTTCCCGTAAAACCTCATACAATACACAAAACAATACAATTTATTGCACCCTGAAATTTGAATTTACTAAGAGTTATTACGAAACCGATGCTTACCCTATCGTAAAGGAGGCTTATAAAAAATTATTTTATCTTTTAAAAGAACAGGTGGTGTTGAAAAGGAAATGACAATCCTGGTATTCATAGTTAACCCAATAAATACTGCTGCAATAAAAACACTGCAATCCCCACTACAAAACCAATCAAGGCTATCCAACTTATTTTTTTCAGGTACCACAAAAAATCTATTTGTTCAATACCCATCACGGCAACACCAGCCGCCGAACCAATGATGATGGCACTGCCTCCACTACCGGTTGTCAAAGCTAAAAATTCCCAAAAAGGATGATCGGTTGGGTAAGTGTTCAAATCATACATACCCTGTGCAGCGGCAACCAAGGGTACATTATCTACAACGGAAGATAGTAGCCCCAAAAAAGTGCCGATTATATAATCATTCTTAAATGTAGTACTTAAAGTATTTGCCATGCTTCTTAATAACCCTGTTGATTGTAATGCGGAAACAGCTAACAGAATACCCAGGAAAAATAAAATACTGGGTGTATCAATTTTTTGCAATGCCCTTGCCACGGTATATTTTTCCTTGTAGTCAGCATCTTTGTCTTTATGAATGATAGTGGTGATGATCCACATCAAACCCAGCGCCAGCAACATGCCCATAAAAGGCGGTAAATAAGTTACCGATTTAAACAAAGGAACAAATAATAAAAATCCGAGGCCGCATAACAGGATGATCTTCCCTTCTTTTTTTTCTGCAATAGTTGTTGGGGCAACAGGTAATGGTTCAAATGTTTTACCCCTGAATTTTTTTGAAACAATAAGCACCGGAATAATGCAAGCCATTAAACAGGGAATGAGTAATGCAGTAATAATATTTAGTGGCGTAATTTGACTACCTATCCATAGCATGGTAGTGGTTACATCTCCCAACGGCGACCATGCGCCGCCCAGGTTGGATGCAATAATGATGATGCCTGCAAACCAAAGCCGGTCTTCTTTATCACTGAGTAATTTTATGCAAAGTGATGTCATTACTATTGCCGTAGTAAGATTATCTAATAAGGAAGAAAGAAAAAAAGTGATGATGGCGATAATGAATAATAACTTGCTTTTGCTTTTAGTGTTTATTTTTTGAGTAATGATCTCAAAACCATTATGAGAATCTATCAGTTCCACAATCGTCATGGCACCTAATAAAAAAAATAATATGGAAGCGATTTCGCCAAAGCTGTGCAGTAATTCTTCGCTTACAATATGTTTATCACTGGCTTGCAGGATATAAACTGTCCAGCATAACACTCCGGTAATTAAAGCCGAGGCTGCTTTATTTACTTTTAACGGATGTTCAAAAGCAATGGCGATATATCCTGCAATAAAAATAAAAAGAATGGTAATTATCATGCTGTCATATTCTGTGTAACCGCAAATTAGCGAAATAATTGAAGCGCTAAATAGCAAAGAGTATTTTAAATAAAATCGCCTTTATCCTCTTTATAATTTAAAGAGGATAAAGGCGAAGAGCTTTAGTTTTGTAATGCCTTACTTACTCCAGTTTACTTTTCCCATTTTTACATCTCTTGAATTTCCTCCGATCATGATTTGAAACTCTCCCGGCTCCCAATCATACTTTAAATCATAATTGTAGAATTTTAAATCGGCGGGTATTAGTATTGGCAATCGTAATCAAATGTAAATTATTTTTTTTACAGAGAAGCCCTTAACGTAAGCTTAAATGGTATTTCGCTGTGTTCTTTTGAATTGGATAAAATCAATTCCGCAGCGGTGATTCCCATCTGGTGAAAATCGGTAGAGATGGTGGTGATGCCGTTTAAGATGAATTTTTTTACGGGTGTTTCGTTATAGGAAATCACACCCACTTCTTTTCC
>JAYSTT010000113.1:0-1712 GCA_043719495.1 Ferruginibacter sp.
AGAAAAAGTACTGCGTGAAAAAAATGCGGTTGCAAAAACTGATACAAAAACAATTTCTTTCAATCTATTTAAGGAAGGAAAAACTATTGCAGAAATTGCAGCAGAAAGAAGCCTGACTGTTGGGTCCATCGAAACACATCTAATACCATTTATTCTGGATGGTGAAATTGAGATTAATGATTTGGTATCTGCAAAAAGACAGCAATTAATTTCAGATGCCGTTGCTATACATGGCGCACTCAGCCATAAAACACTTATTGAAAATTTACCGGCCGATTTTACTTATGGCGAAATAAAAATGGTTTTGGCAGCTCAAAAACCAACAACAGCTTAATGAAACTTACAGCAGAACAGGAAGCCGTCATTAATTCCAGCGGCGATATAAAAATAAATGCCGTTGCCGGTTCCGGCAAAACAACCACCATTATTGAATATGCCAAAGCCAGGCCAAAAACTGCTAAAATTTTATACCTGGCATTTAATAAATCGGTAAAGCTGGAAGCGATAAAAAAGTTTGCAGAAAAGGGTTTACGCAGTGTTACTGTGGAAACGGCTCATTCTCTGGCTTATAAAAATATTGTTTTCCGGCATCAATATAAAGTAAGGGTACAAGGCTATAAAACTCATGAAATTGCTGAGTTGCTTGGCCTGCAGGGCAACGGCGAAAAGCACCACGAGTATGTAATTGCCAACCACATCAATAAATTCATCGCCTTTTTTTGCAACAGCGATAAATTAAAAGTGCAGGATGTAAATTACCTGGAAACCATCGGCGATGCCAAAGCAAAAACATTTGTAAAAACTTTTTACCATTTTATAGAGACACAAACACGTAGCTTACTTGCAAAAATGGATAAAGGCGAAATTGAAATTACGCATGATTTTTACCTGAAGAAATTTCAACTGCAAAACCCGGTTTTAGCTTTTGATTATATTTTGTTTGATGAGGGGCAGGATGCTTCTCCGGCAATGCTGGATATTTTTTTAAAACAAGCTGCCACCAAGGTAATTGTTGGCGATACACACCAACAAATTTATAGCTGGCGTTACGCCGTTAATTCATTGGAGAAAACCAGTTTTACAACTTTTAATCTCAGCCATAGCTTTAGGTTTGGGGCAAACATTGCCAGCCTTGCCACACAGGTTTTGTTTTGGAAAGATGCCATTACCGAAACCAAACCCCTTACCATTAAAGGCCTTGGCACCAACAGCGATACCAAAACAAAAGCTGTAATTGGCAGAACCAATTTAGGCCTGTTGTTAAAAGCGATAGAATATGTAACTGAGAAGAAAAATATAAAGAAGATTTATTTTGAAGGCAATTTTAATTCTTACACGTATGCAGATGAGGGCGCTTCTTTATACGATGTTTTAAATCTGCAGAATAATAAACGGGCATTGATAAAAGATGCTTTAATAAAATCAATGGCCTCAATAAAAGATCTGGAAGAATACATTGAAAAAACCGAAGATGCTCAATTAAGTATGATGCTGGAGATTGTAAAAAAATACGGCAACGATATTTACGATATTATTAAAAGCATCAAACAAAAGCATGTTGAAAACGATGATAAAGAAAAAGCAGAAGTTGTTTTTTCAACCGTACACCGTTGTAAAGGCATGGAGTATGATGCCGTGCATTTAGTAAAAGATTTTATTACAGAAGATAAAGTTAAGCGACAGGCGGCCGAGCTGGAGAAAGATGAAAAAAA
>JAYSTT010000114.1:0-4170 GCA_043719495.1 Ferruginibacter sp.
CAAAACAACCGCTCTTGAAATCTTAAATGATTTCCCAGAAGGGCTGGATTATATTATTACAGGAGTAGGTACCGGTGGCCATATTACAGGTGTGGCTGAAATTTTGAAACCAAAATTCCCCCACCTTAAAGTCTTCGCAGTTGAACCTGAGTTATCGCCAGTGCTAAGTGGAGGTAGCCCTTCGCCCCATCCTTTGCAGGGTATTGGTGCAGGATTTGTGCCTTCCATTTTAAACACAAAAATTTTGGATGGTATTATACAGGTAAGCAAAGATGATGCATTTACTTATGCTCAACGTTCTGCAAAAGAAGAAGGCATCTTTATTGGTGTTTCGTCTGGTGCATCGTTGGCAGCAGTTGCAAAAAAATTACCGGAAATACCAAAGGGGTCAAAAATTTTGACCTTTAATTATGATACCGGCGAAAGATATTTAAGTATTGAGGGGTTGTATTAACACCTATCTCCGCCAGCTGGCGGAGGAAGTGGAAAAAATATAAATAAAGATTGAATTTTATAAAAAGGATTTTAAATAAATAAAAACCCCTTCGAGTTTCCTCTTCTTTGGAGAGGGGTTGGGTGAGGTAAAATGACAAAAACGATTACACATACCGGCAAAGTAATTCTTGCCGCTGCAGGTTGCGGCGACCCTGAATTAATTACTGTAAAAGCAGTACGCTATTTAAAGCAAGCCGATATTGTTTTAACGGACCGGTTAGTAAGTGAGAAAATATTACAGGAATATGTGCAACCCAGTGTTGAAATAATTTATGTGGGTAAACAAAATAACAAAGCAGCATCAGTACCGCAGGAAGAAATTAATCAGCTGTTGTTGAAATATGCTTTGCAGGGAAAATTGGTAGTGCGGTTAAAAGGTGGTGATATTGCTTTCTTCAGTAATGTGCTGGATGAATTGCAAATTCTTACGGATAATAATATTCAGTTTGAAATTATTCCCGGCGTAACTGCGGCATCCGGCGCTTCGGCTTATGCAGGTATTCCGCTTACTGCACGGGGCTTTGCTGCATCAGTACGTTTTCTTACCTGTTATAAAACTGATATTATTACAAAAGAATACTGGACTGAATTAGCAGCAACCAATGACACACTTGTTTTTTATATGAGCAGCGAAACACTGGATACTGTGGTGGAAAATTTAACAGCAAATAAAATTGATGAAGCTAAATTACTGGCAGTAGTGGAACAGGCCACCACTGCACAGCAAAATGTTTCCATATGCAATTTATATGAATATAAAAATACTTTAAAAAGAAAAGCATTTGCTTCTCCCACAATAGTGATTATTGGAAAAGTGGTAGCACTGCATAATAAATTTGCATGGCAGCAAAATGCTACCAGCGATGAACTTTACTTTACACCTGTTAGTTAAAAAATATATAGAGCAATGCTGGTTGATGTAAAACTAAAAGTACTCGAAGAGTTAATTAAAAATTCAAACAACGAAGAGTTGATTTGGATGAATGGCTATTTGAATGGCATTGTGAAAAATAAAATATCATCAGTTCCTGAACCAGCAGCAGATACAGTATCCAAAAAGATTACCATTGTTTATGGAACAGAAACCGGCAATTCAAAAAAACTAGCTGCTGATTTTGCTATAAAGGCAAAACAAAATCAGGTGCATGCCAAAGTGGTGGGCATGGATCAATACCGCTTAACTGATTTACCCAAGGAAGAATATTTATTGGCAATCATCAGTACGCATGGTGAAGGCGAGCCTCCGGCCGCTGCTAAAAAATTTTACGATCATATTCATAATAATGGATTTAAATTAGAAAAATTACAATACGGTGTTTTGGCATTAGGCGATACTTCCTATCCATTGTTTTGCAAAACAGGCGAAGATGTGGATTTGCAATTAAATAAATTGGGCGGCAACCGCATTGCGCCTTTGCAAAAATGCGATGTGGAATATGATGATGATGCCGACAGCTGGATCAATACTGTTTTAAAAAATATTACCACTAAAAAAATTGATACTGTTATTACGGTTCCCGTAACTGCACCTGCTGCTAAAAAAAGTAAACAAACTTATACCGGAAAAATACTTACCAAAATAAATTTAAACGACAGAGGTTCTGGCAAAGAAACCTATCATATAGAAATTGAAGCAGAAGGATTAGAATATCAATGTGGTGATTCCATAGGTATAGTGCCTGAAAACGATTCACAGATAGTTACTGATATTATTGCCACTACCAATGTGGACGGCAATAAAAGTTTGGAATTTAAAAAAGAAAAGTTTACTATTTATGAACTGCTGAAAATAAAAATCAATATTTTTCATTTAACAGAAAGATTGATTCAACAATATGCTACTGTAACCGGTCACGAAATTCCACATTGCCGTGCAGACCTGCTGGATATTTTAAAAGCCTATCCTGTGAAGAACTCAGCACAGTTTGAAGAAATATTAGTGACTTTAAATGGCATTTCGCCAAGATTGTACACCATCGCCTCTTCGCCTGCAGCACATGAAGGAGAAGTACATATTGTTGCAGTGAAAGATACTTTTATTGTGGATGATAAAAAACAATTTGGCCTCTGTTCCAATTATCTCAGTCAATTAAAAGTAAACAGCAATCAGCAGTTTTTTGTGCAGCCTAACAAAAGATTCAGGTTACCTGCAAAAAATAAAGATATTATTATGGTTGGGCCCGGCACCGGCATTGCAGCATTCCGTTCGTTTTTAGCGGAGAGAGATGCAACAGGCACAACAGGTAGAAACTGGTTGTTCTTTGGGGAACAATATTTTTCATCTGACTTTTTATATCAAACAGAAATACAAAACTGGTACAATACAGGTGTACTTACCAAAGTAAATCTTGCTTTCAGTCGGGATCAAAAAGAAAAAATTTATGTACAGCATAAAATGCTGCAACATGGTGCAGAGTTATTTGAATGGATAAATAGTGGTGCTTCGTTTTTTATATGCGGCAAAAAACACCCCATGAGTACAGATGTTGAACATGCGTTGTTACAAATTATTGAACAACATGGTAAAAAAACACATGAAGAAGCAAAACATTATTTGCATTTAATGGAAGAAGAGGGAAGGTATGAGAAGGATGTGTATTAAAAACAGCCCGAAGCCCCCTCTATCTCCCCCGAAGGGAGAGGAAATGGATAAGATAATTGCGGAGATTAAAGCGTAGGGTGAGTCACTCCTTAAGAGTGGCTCACCCGGCTAAGGAAAAAAACTTCATAAAGAAAAAATGGGATTTTAAAATTAGCTCCGTAGGAGTCCCGATAAGAATCGGGAGTGGGTAGAAAAAAAATATTGATGTATGTAATCGTTCCATATGAATCCCAATAATGATCGGGAGTGCAAAAAATAAAACATAATTAAAGCTCAATAAAGATTTACAGTACAAGAGTGCGACGCCAATGAAGCTGAATAAAGTTTCGCAGCCCGGCTCAAAAGAGATAAATAATGGCAGAGAAAAATAATTTATCAGCAATTGAAAAAATAAAAGTGGCCAGTGATGGCCTCAGGGGAACTATAAAAGAAAGTTTAGCCGATGAATTAACCGGCGCTATCCGTGAAGACGACCAGGCGGTAATAAAATTTCACGGTATGTACCAGCAGGATGACCGTGACAGAAGGGAAGAACGGGCAGAAAAAAAACTGGACCGCCTGTATTCTTTTATGATTCGACTGAGGTTACCGGGTGGTTTTATCAGCGCCAAAAATTGGATTGCTGCCAATGAAATTGCGGAAGAAAATTCTACCGGTGTAATTAAAATTACTACCCGGCAAACGATACAATTGCATGGCATTGTAAAATCGAAAATAAAACCAACTATCAGCGCTTTTAACAAAGCTAATTTAGATTCTATTGCCACCTGTGGCGATATCAATCGCAATGTTACCTGTGCATCGCACCCGGTACAATCACCACTGCATGCAGAAATATTTGCCTATGCCGGCAAAATCAGTAATTTGCTTTTTCCAAAAACAAAAGCATATTATGAAATATGGATTGACGATGAAAAAATTGCAGATAGAAACGAAGAGGTGGATCCATTATACCAGGATAGATATTTGCCCAGAAAATTTAAAGTAGGCATTGGCATACCACCTAATAATGAAGTGGATGTTTTAATAAATGACCTGGCATTAATTGCAATAATTGAGGAAGGGAAATTAAG
>JAYSTT010000115.1:0-4161 GCA_043719495.1 Ferruginibacter sp.
ACCACCGTGGTATAAAAAGTCAATCCCGTTATTTGGAAAAAATACAAGTGCATCATCTGGGTTATAACCAACATTCGGATTTAAATCAAAATAAACAGGTTTCCATTTATTGGTAGTCCCTGTATCTTTTAAATCAATATACAGAAAACTGGGGGTTGCAAAAATCTGGTTAGAAGCATCTGGTATTTGTTCAACAATAATCTCTGCCCGGTGAATTATCCTGTTTGACAATGTATCTAATGCAGGTATAGCCAGATTAGCAAAACTGCCGGGGGTTGATTGCAAATAAATTTCAGTAGATGCAGGGGATGAAACAGGATAACCTGTTCGGTTACGTACAATATTATTGGCCGTTGCCGATGGTGCAATACTTGAACCACCAAAATTAGTGTATACTTTAAAAGCTGAAAAAGTAGTATCCACTGCCGCACCGTTTTTTCGTCTGAAATGAATTTCTAATTTGGAGGATGAGTCGGTTAAATTGGTATACAATAAACTGTTGCCCCCTGTAGCGCTTATAACCAGGCCATTAGTATAGGCCCTAAACAATGAGTCAGATCGAAAATTGTTATTAGCAAGTAAGTTTGTATCTAAAACCATAAGTTTATTTAAAAAAGCCGCTGATAGCTTTATTCTTATCTGGTTTTTTACAGAATCTTTTCCATTTGCATATTTTACATACTTGGCCAAATCAGCAATAGTTACTGTTTTATTGCCAACTGTAGTACCTATTGTACCTGCTAAAGGGGTATAATTAATATTTTTGGTCTGGTATAAAGAATCCCACAAGCCATTGTTGCCTGCATTATTTACAATTTCTTTTACCTGCAATTGAATGGGTGTTAAACTGTCGCCCCAAAATCCCTTGTAACTAAGACATAGAACAACGGAATCAAAGCCAGTCCGGGAATCTAATAGTGGGTTAATTGTATCCTTGGCATTGCCATAATAATAAGGGAAAAAAGTTGGTTTAAACTGAGCAAAAATTGTTGCAGCTGTTGTTCCAAATAAAGGGTCGTTACTTATTTTTCCTACCACATGATCGTCGCTGCCGTTAACTTTAGTTGAATCTAAATTAAAAATACCTTGAGTGGTATTAATGGTAAGTAAAGTTTCAAAAGTGGTTACATTATCTACAGCAGGTAAAACATCACTACCAATATCAGTAGTGTCTAATTTGCTGCATCCAAAAAAAATTAAAGAAAATAATAAAGCAGTTATTGCTATCGACAGAATACGTTTTTGCACAAAAAATATTTTTATAAAGTGTGTTGGTTTTTTCTACTTGGCAAGGTCGGTATATAATTGCAAATAGTCTGTTAAATCACTTTCGGCATCATGCTTCAATATTTTTTTTCCTTTCACTTTAGAAAACTCTTCAACCAATTTTTTATCCACCTTATCCGATCCAAAAGTTATTGCATCGGCAAAACTTGCGCCCCCCCTAAACATGGCTGCATTATTTGCATCTTTAAAAGGCTCCAATTCTTTTTTTGTTACATAGTCATTTATAGTGGCCAGTTTTAAAAAATCGGCGCCTAATTTATCTTTAAATGTATTTTCACCAATGCTGTAAACCACTTTACAGTTGCCAAAAACGGGTTCTTTTTTATAGGCATTTTTTATAAACATGGGTATCAGGCCTGTCATCCATCCACTGCAATGGATAATATCAGGAGGCCATCCGAATTTTTTAACGGTTTCTAAAGCTCCTTTGCAAAACAGTACAGTCCTTAAACCATTATCATCAAACCATTTTTCTTTTTCATCATTAAAAACAGATTTGCGTTTAAAATAATCTTCATTATCCAAAAAGTAAATTTGTAACCTGGCGTTAGGTAAACTGGCTACTTTAATCATCAATGGGTAATCATCGTTATCAATAGAAACATTAATACCTGATAAACGAACTACCTCATGTAACCGGTGCCTCCTCTCGTTAATGGTTCCAAAGCGGGGCATTATACACCTCACTTCCATCCCACTGTCATTTGATTTTACAGCCAGCTTATTCACAATCTCCGCAAAATCGGTAAGCTCCAAATAAGGCGACATTTCGTTGGCAATGAATAAAATCCTTTTCTTTGTTGACATTTTGCGCTAAGTTAGTTGCTTGTTTATATTTTTAAGGGAGTGCAAAACTACGGTTTTTATTTGGGAAATTGAGGGTACATAAGCATTTGAAGCCTAATTGTTATTAAAATGATGCTATTTAAGAAAGTTACGGAACTCTCTGCGTTTATTGCGGACGAGAGAAAAAAAGGCCATTCTATTGGTTTTGTTCCAACCATGGGCGCTTTGCACAATGGCCATATTTCATTAATAATTAATTCTACAGAGCAGAATCATGTTACTGTAAGCAGTATTTTTATCAACCCCACCCAATTTAATCAGGCAAAAGATTTTGAAAAATATCCCATTACTCTGGAAAAAGATATTGATATGTTGGAAAAAAGTGGCTGCAATGTTTTATTTCTGCCATCGGTTGAAGAAATTTATCCTGAAGGACTCAGTAATCTGCCACATTACCCATTGGGGTTTTTAGAAACAGTATTAGAGGGTCAATACCGTCCCGGACATTACCAGGGGGTTTGTCAGGTAGTGCACAGGCTATTAAATATTGTGCAGCCGCATAATTTATATCTTGGTCAAAAAGATTACCAGCAATGCATGGTTATAAAAAAACTGATTGAATTACTAAGGCTAAAAATAAATGTACAGGTATGTAACACATTAAGAGAAACCGATGGCCTTGCCATGAGCAGCAGAAATATGCGGCTAAATGTACAGGAAAGAAAACGGGCTGTAAAAATTTTTGAAACTTTATCATTTATTAAAAAAGAAGTTAAGCCCGGGTACATTGTGGATTTAAAAGAAAGGGCCACAAAATATTTAACTGCCGAAGGCTTTAATGTAGATTATGTGGAAATTGCAACTGCCGATACATTGAACGTTATAGAAAATTGGGATGGCCAACAAAAAATTGTTGCACTGGCGGCAGCTTATTTAAATGAAGTAAGGCTAATAGACAACATGGAGTTAAATTAATTTTTTACACTTTGCAATTTTAAATTTCAATCTTTTAAATAATCTATTCGTAATTTGTTGCCTGTATGCAAAAACGTTTCATTTCAATACTTCAATACGGTTTTTTTTTGGGTTTGGGTATTTTTTTAGTTTGGTGGAGCATTCACAAAATGAGCGATAAAGATTACCATGAATTTATTAATGCCATTAAAACTGCCAACTACTCTCTTTTAATCCCTGTTTTTTTTATTTTAACTGCAAGCTATATAAGCCGGGCAATACGTTGGAAAATTTTAATGGGTTCTATGGGGTATAATCCCAAATTAAGCAACACGTTTTGTGCGGTAATGGTAGGTTATCTTGCCAACTTTGCTTTTCCCAGATTGGGAGAAGTTTTAAAATGCACCATTTTAGGCAAATACGAGAAAGTGCCGCCTGATAAATTAGTAGGCACCATATTGGTGGAAAGAGCGGTGGATTTACTTTTATTTTTTATAATTATCCTAATTTCTTTAATAACTCAGGCTAATGTAGTTGGCACTTATGCAAAAGAGCAATTTGATAAATATTTTTTGTCGCAAAACAAAGAATTTGCAGTAATTAAAATTGCTGTAATATCAGTTTCAATAGTTGCTGCCTTTTTTCTACTAAAGTATATATTTAAAAAATACCTGCACATAAAACTAGTTCAAACCCTAAAAAATATTTTCAATGGCATTGTTGAAGGATTGATGAGTATAAAGAACCTTAAAAATAAATGGGCATTTATTTTTCACAGTATTTTTATTTGGGTTTGTTATTTAGGCGGTACCTATGTAGGTTTTTTTGCTATTAAAGAAACCTCAGCATTACCTGCTTTAGCCTCATTTCCTGTTTTGGTTTTTGGTACTGTGGCCAACATTTTAACACCAGGTGGCATTGGCTTGTACCCTGTTTTACTTATGGAAGCAATGAAATTATATAATATACCAGAAAGTTTTGGGGCAGCCAACGGCTGGCTGCAATGGTCGGCACAGTTTTTAATAATTCTTGTTGCAGGGTTTATTTGCATACTAATACTGCCTTATTTAAATAAATCAAAAAATGAAATCGGTACAAGCCATACCAAATAAAATTTTTACTATTGATACTTTG
>JAYSTT010000116.1:0-1706 GCA_043719495.1 Ferruginibacter sp.
GGGATTTTAAAAATAACCGGCAATTGGGAATATGATGAAAAATCAAAACAAGTAATTATAAATTTACAACAGCTGCAGTCTGCTGATGTTGTTTACGAAACACCTATTGAAATTCAACTGGGTGAAGCCGGAGTTAGAACATCTTTAAATTTAAAGTTTACTATAAATACAAAAAGCGTTCAATTTAAAATCCGGGTTACAAAAAAACCTGCCGCTTTAATACTGGATCCCCGAACAGTTTTATTAGCCGAAATCGATTGTAGGGAAAAATCAGAAAATAATTAAAGTACCGTAAGTGAGCGTCCGGGACAGTATTGTTAAGTAACTATAAAAGCTCCATGCTGAAAAAAAGCCTTTTCTTTTTTTGCCTTGTATTGTACAGCAACTTATTTGCACAGCAAAATATTATGGGCAAAATATTAGCCCCTGTATTAAATGAAGTTTCCGGTATGGCAGTATCGCCATTGAATAAAAGTATTGCTTATGTGCATAATGACAGTGGCGACTCCAGCAGGTTTTTTGCCATAAACACTTTGGGAGCATTATTAACCACTTATTATTTTAAAACTATCGCCAACAACAAATTGGGCGCATTGGATTGTGAAGATATTGCCACCGGTCCCGGTCCCCAAAAAGGGCAGCAATATATTTACCTTGCCGATATTGGTGATAATTTTGGCTGGCGAAAAATGGTACAGGTATATCGTTTTAAAGAACCGGTGGCAACAAATGCAACAGCAGTTACCCTTAAGGCTACCCTGTTAAACCTCCGCTATCCCAACGGGCGGCCTGATGCAGAAACCATTATGATTGACCCTATAGAAAAATTATTGTACATTGTTACCAAAAGAGAAGATTCTGTGGGTATATACAGTTGTACACTCCATTTTAACAACAACGATACAATAATATTAAAGCAACAAGGTAAAATTTATTTTGAAGGTAATGGTACAACTAAATGGATAGTAGCCGGTGATATTTCTAAAGATGGCACACAGGTAATTTTAAAATCGCTTGAAAAAGTATATTACTGGAAACGCAATGACAACGAACCAATTTATAAAACATTGCAACGGGCACCTATTTTACAAAAAAACTTTGTTGCCCATGGGCAGCAGGAAGCTATTGCTTTTGCACCGGATGGTAAAGGGTATTACGTAATGGCCGAAGGCAAAGGCACTGAGATTTATTATTATACTGTAGAAAACTAATGAATAAAAATGGAGTGGATTGCTATCCTGCTATTCCCAGCAACTTTTCCTTTCTGAAAATTAGCGTAGTTATGTATGTAACGTAACAGTATTTTTATAAAAAGCGCAACCCCTTCTGCCAGCTCCAAAAAAGTGTATAGTTTTTTTATCTTTACAAAAATATTCCCATGCTAAAAAACACGCTTCTCTTCTTTTGCATTGTTTTGCCCGGCGGCTTATTTGCCCAGCAAGAAAATAAAGTGGCTGTTGCACGCTATATTAAATTTTCTTCAGCTGATAGTTTACTTAACATTAAGGAGCCTGTTAAAAACCAGCTACACCAATTATTAAAAAATAAAAAACAACAGCCGCTGCATTTACTTTTTACTGCTGCGGATAAACCCACCAACAATACCATCAGCCGCTGGCTGGCAGCCAGGCAACAGCAGGATGTTTACCGTGTAAACTTAGCTGCCCTGGTTAGTAAATACATTGGCGAAACAGAAAAAAATCTGG
>JAYSTT010000117.1:0-4157 GCA_043719495.1 Ferruginibacter sp.
CATTAAAGATCCAAAAGAGCCTCACATGGTGAGTAGCAGGGCGGCCTGCGATGGTACAAAATCCACCATCAAACTTAATCAGAAATTAAAATGTACCAGCCTTACTGCCAACGGGTCGGAATTTACTATTGATCCGCCGGTAGCAAATGTAATTGCAGCAAGTGGCTATAATTGCAGTGCTAATTTTGATATGGACTCCCTGATACTTACGCTGGATGCTCCTTTGCCACCGGGTACGTACAACATTTACATAAGCAAAGCGGCAGCAACAGATGGAAACACCTTGCTTGATTATTGCGATAAACCTATTAAGGACAGTGAGTATATTCCAATGATTGTTTATCCGCTGATACCAACACCGATGGACAGTATTTCTAAAATAGTTTGTGCACCGGATGAACTGCAACTGGTATTCCGCAAAAATATTAACTGCACCAGTATTGCTGCTGATGGCAGCGATTTTGTGGTATCGCTTTTATCAGGTTCAACACTTGTTTCGGTTGTAGGTGCAGTTGGTAATTGTTCTGCAGATGGATTTACGCCTGTTATAAAAGTAAAATTATCGGCACCTATACAAACCAAGGGAACTTACCAGATACAATTGGTTACCGGTAGCGATGGCAATACTATTATTGACGAATGCAGCCAGCAAACGCCAGCAGGTGCAACTTTAATTTTTAATACAAAAGATACGGTTAATGCAAATTTTGGTTACACAATAAAATATGGCTGCGATAGAGATACCATCAATTATACACATGATGGGCGTAATGAAGTGAATTTTTGGAAATGGAATTTCGATAGAATCCGCAGCAGCAGCCTGCAAAACCCAACGATATTGTACGGCTCTTTCGGGCTTAAAAAAACTTACCTGATCGTATCAAATGGTGTTTGCCGGGATAGCAGTGATACGGTTTCTATTTTTCTGGATAATGAACTGAAGGCAGCATTTGAAGCCAGCTCCTATGTTTGTCCAAATGAGCAGGCGGTGTTTAAAAATAACAGTATTGGTAATATCATATCCTGGGAATGGGATTTTGGAAACGGCATACTGAGCAGTTCGCCTGCGCCTCCTCCGCAATCTTATAACGTGCCCAGGGTAACAACAAATGTTTTTCCAAAGTTAATTGTACAAAATAATTTTGGTTGTTTCGATACAGCCAAACAAAAGATTGAAATACCCAACAGTTGCTATATTGCTGTACCCAATGCATTTACCCCCAATGGCGACGGACTGAATGACTACCTGTATCCGCTGGCCGCATACAAAGCCACGGATCTGTTGTTCCGGGTGTATAACCGTGTAGGGCAAATGGTTTTTGAAACCACCGACTGGACAAAAAGATGGAACGGAAAGTTTAAAGGGCAGCCTGCAGATATAGGAACATACGTTTGGATATTATCGTACACAAATACTGAGACCGGCAAAAGAATACTACAGAAGGGAACGAGCATTTTGTTACACTGATGAAAACCTGTATAATAGTTTGCTGAATTTTTCTTTTTACAGCCGGCTGATAATTTGCCTGGCTAACCGCCCAGCTACCGCATTTCGTTGTGTATGCTTTTTGTAGTAGCTTTAATTCTATAATGCTACCTAAGAAAATTATACTATTTATATTTTTATTTTTTTTGGCGAAATCCATTACAGCCCAATTTTGCCCGCAATTGGGAGCAAGGCCAACAGGGGCTTATGTTGTTTGTGGCAATATTACTTTTGATATGCCAGACCCTTATTTTTGTGTTAACCGTAAAATATTTGTACCGGGTTGTACAGGGCGTTTTAACAACGGATCAAGGGATACCATGTATGATGAAAATCCTTTTTGGTTCAGGTTTACCTGTTATCAAACGGGTAATTTAGGCTTTCTTATTACTCCAACTAATTTAAATGATGATTATAACTGGCAATTGTTTGATATAACAGGAACCGTTCCCAATGCAGTTTACAGCAATCAACCAATTGCAGTTTCAGGTAACTGGTCGGGTACATTGGGAGTTACAGGAGCATCGTCATCAGGCTCTGGTGCTACGTTTGAATGTTTTTCCAGTGCTGCCGCCAATACGCCTGCTATTTCGCCAATGCCTGCTTTAACCGGTGGGCACAATTATCTTTTAATGCTCAGTCACCATGTTGGTACAGAAGGATTCAGTATCGCATTTAATGGTGGTAATGCTGATATCGCCGATCCTGTATTGCCTCATTTTTCATCTGTAACCACCAATTGTAATGGAGGCCCGCTTTATGTTAAATTCAGTAAAAAACTGAAATGTGCTACCATCATTGCTTCCGATTTTAGTATTTCTCCACCACTGGCCACGCCAATCAATGTAAGGTTAATCGGTTGCGATGATAGTTATGAAACCGACTCTGTGGTGCTTAAACTTGATAATCCGTTGCCACCGGGTAATTATGCCCTTGTTGTTAAAAACGGTTTAGACGGTAATACCGTTTCGGATTTTTGCGATCATTTTATTGCTGATGGTGAAAGTATTCCGTTTGTTGTTGCCGACATACCAGCGCCACAAATGGACAGTATTACAGCGCCCGGTTGTGCAACAGATGAATTGGAACTGGTGTTTACAAAAGATATTTTTTGTAGCAGTGTTTGGCCGGATGGATCGGAGTTTTTGGTAACTGGTACAACAGCAGTTACTGTTATTAGTGCCAGATCTGTTAATTGCACTTTAGGAGAATTTGGGGTAACAAAAAAGGTAAAAGTAAAATTATCGCAGCCCATTTTGCAAAAAGGAAATTACCAGATTAAACTGGTAAAAGGAAATGACGGTAACACAATTTTAGATGAATGCGGGCGTGAAATAGCCGTTGGGTCTTCTTTAAATTTTTCAACTTTCGATGCTGTGGATGCCCGTTTTGCCTATAAAGTAGGCCAGGGCTGCATAGCAGATACGATCAATTATTTTCATGACGGAAAGAATGACGTGATTAAATGGCGGTGGGATTTTGGTGATGGGTTCTTAAGTAGTCTTCAAAATCCGCAGATATTATACAATCCTTTTTTGGGGGGAACAAAACAAACAAAACTTACAGTTTCTAATTTCGGTTGTACTGATAGTACGGATGTGTTGATTGATATGGGACCTGAATTAAAACCCGCTTTTGATGTTGATACCGTCGTTTGCCCTGCCCAGCCTGCTGTATTTAAAAATACCAGTAAAGGCAATATCGTTTCATGGTTGTGGGAATTTGGTAATGGTAATACAAGTATCTCAGAAAACCCGCCACGCCAGTATTATCCAAAGCCGGTTAGTAACAGTGTAATAGCTAAACTGAGTGTAACAGATAATACGGGTTGTGTAAATACATTCGCACAAAAAATATCACTTCCAAACAACTGCGATATACTTGTGCCTAACACTTTTACGCCTGATGGTAACGGGCTGAACGATTATCTCTATCCGTTGAATATAAGAACCATGGTAACTTATTCTTTCAGGATATTTAACCGCTATGGCATAATTGTATTTGAAACAAAAGATCAATCGAAAAAATGGGATGGTAATTACGATGGGAAAAAAGCTTATGCCGGCACTTATTTATGGATATTACATGGTATAGATGCCGCAGGCCGTATCATTGACGAAAGGGGTACCACACTTCTTTTGCGTTGACCTGGCAAATGTTTATCGGCCCAACATTTTTCTTTCATCTCTTTCCTCACGCAACATAGCGCCAAAATCCATTTTGCGTACCATGGTTTTAATAACCATTGCAATGCGTTTTGTTTTGGTTGGTTCCGTTTTGGCACTCTCTATCCATTTGGTAAAATAATTGCGGTGGCCCTGCGGAAGGCTGTTGAAATGTGCTAAAGCTTCGGGTTCATCCTGCAGGCATTCAAGTAATTCAGTTGGAGGAAGGATGGGGGAATGATCCATTTCTAATTGCACTTTAACCGTTGCGCCTTTTCTTTTGCCAATGCCTTTGCGTATTGCTGCGTTGGTGGTTAAAATAAAATCACCTTTGCCCATTGGTATCAGGGCCAGTTTCTCCACTTTAAAATCATCAAGCTTACCTTTTACCCGGTACGATTTTTTTATACCGGGATTTAATTTTGCTGCAAGGGCAGCGGGTACTACGATGTAGGTCCAGCCAGTCTTTTCGCCCTGTGCGCCAAATTGTAATATGGTGGTTGAAA
>JAYSTT010000118.1:0-1704 GCA_043719495.1 Ferruginibacter sp.
TATCTTTTTTTTCAGAACTTGTAATTTTAAGTGTTGAAAATCAAATTTTAGCACCCTCATTTATTTTTATGCCGGTAGAACTAATAACCATGCAGGACCGGGCTGGCTGGTTTTATTTTTCATGTTAGTAATATGGGCAATTATTTTAACAGCATGAAAATTTTTTGCCGGTAACGGTGTTCCCTAATTTGTGAACGCCCCCGCCTTGTCTCCGACAAGCGGGCAGCAAAGACCGCGGTTACTACCCAAATAATGTGTACCTATTCCGAAGCTATCTCCACCATGATAAAACTTTTAGTTTCAATAACCCGATCCTTCACGAGCTGCGCTTATTTTTCATATCGCATTAGTGAGGTTTATGCTGACAATAATGCTACAAAAAATAATTTTTACAGTTACTTCACTATTTTACCTATTTAAGGCATATCAAATTATCAAGGGGGATTATAAAGCAAAATAACCCGGAGAATTTTTGGAAATTGGAAGATTCTTAATTAAGTTTATATCTGCAAAAGGGGTTAAAATGCAACCTTTTTAGCATACAATAACTTAAATGCAGCACCAATACAGATATTTAGAAGATTTCGTTAATGAGTTACGCTCAAAGGGAAAATACGCCTTTTCCATACAGGAATTGCGTAATAGATTTGATCTGTCAGATGAGGCTTTGAAAAAAGCATTGCAACGCTTAAAGAAAAAAAAAGAAGTTGCGATGATACGGAAAGAGTTTTATATCATAGTTCCTCCTGAATATAGAAGTCGCGGAATGCTCCCTCCTTCATTATTCATTGCAGCGTTAATGAAATTCCTGGAGAGAGATTATTATACTGGTTTATTAAATGCAGCCGCATTTTATGGAGCTGCACATCAGCAGCCACAGGATTTTTCTGTTATAACAACTAAACCAAGTTTAAGAAAAATTCAGAGCAATAAAATAAAAATAAACTTTTATACTAAAAAGAAATGGGGGCAGGAGGATATTGTCCGGAGAAATGTAGAAACAGGATATTTGAAAGTTTCATCTCCTGAACTAACCGCACTCGATCTTGTTTTTTATTTTGATCACGTTGGCGGCTTCAGCAGGATTGCAACAGTTCTGGAAGAATTAGCCGAAAGCTTAAATGCTGAAAAATTGGCTGCTGCTGCGGAGCGTTTCCAACAGGTGTCAACTGTACAGCGACTTGGTTTTTTGTTAGATGAAGTTTTAAAACAAAAAGAATTAAGCATGCCATTGCTGGAATATTTAAAAACAGTCAAATACTTTCCGGTGCTGTTAAGGCCACAAAAAGAAAAGCCCGAAAACATGATTACTGGTAATCCCTGGAAAGTAGTATCAAATGTAGAAATAGAAACGGATTTATGATACCACAAGCGTATATAACTGATTGGCGCAATAAAGCGCCATGGCAGGAGAATTTTCAGGTAGAGCAGGATATGATTATTGAAAGGGCACTAATTGAAATATATAACGATTCCTTTTTAAAAGAACGCCTGGCATTTAGAGGAGGTACAGCTTTGCATAAATTATACCTGTCACCACCTGCAAGGTATTCTGAAGACATTGACCTGGTGCAAATCAAAGCCGAACCCTTCGGCCCTGTAATAGATAGGTTACGGGAGTGTCTGATATTTTTAGGGCCTCCTGCGGTAAAGCAAAAGCAACATAATAATACAATGGTTTTTCATATTAATTCGGAGGGAGGA
>JAYSTT010000119.1:0-1700 GCA_043719495.1 Ferruginibacter sp.
AAAAGAAGATTATTAATTGGTAATATTTTAATATCACTTTTAACGGCCTGGACAATTTTAATTCTCTATTTAATAAACATGCGAAGCTGGTTTATGGTAAAAATCTTGTACTCCAGTAAGCATAATTATGAAATGGCCATTGCTAAACTTTTTAAGTATGCCATTGTATATGCAGGCTTCGCTTTCATCATCTCCTTAATAAGGGAAGTGATAAAAGATATGGAAGATATGGAAGGTGATGCAAAGTATGATTGTAAAACAATGCCCATTGTTTGGGGAATCCCTCCAACAAAAGTTTTTACTGCTGTTTGGTTAATAGTATTAATTTCAGCTTTAGTGGTTATTCAATTTTATGCGTTACAGGTGGGTTGGTGGTGGAGTGCTTTATATTGTGTGGTAACCATTATAATACCATTGTTATGGATTTTATATAAGCTTTATAAAGCCAGGGTTACAAAAGATTACCATCAGTTAAGTACAGCGGTTAAACTGGTAATGCTTACCGGAATATTATCCATGATTTTTTTTAGAATATACTCCTGATTTTTTATGCAGAAAATTATACTTGCCTCACAATCTCCCCGCCGAAAACAATTACTGGAATGGGCCGAAATACCTTTTGAAATAATGGTTCAGCAAACAGATGAATCTTATCCAAAAGATTTATCCTTTCAGGAAATTGCCATTCATATTGCAAGAAATAAAGCACTGGCAATTAAGCAAACCCACAACATAACTATTCCAATACTTGCTGCCGATACCATTGTTGTTTTGCAAAATGAAATTATTGGTAAACCAACAGACAGGGAAGATGCAATAGATATTTTATCCCGTCTGTCAGGCCATCATCATAAAGTAATTACAGGAGTAGTAATTTTAAGTGGGGATAAACAAATAAGTTTTGCTGATGTAACAGATGTGGAATTTCATTCACTTACAAAAAAGCAGATTGAATTTTACGTGGATAAATATCAACCCTACGATAAAGCGGGGGCTTATGCCATACAGGAATGGATTGGAGTGGTAGGCATAAAAACTATTAACGGAGATTTTTATAATGTTATGGGGTTGCCGGTGAGCAGGGTGGTAAAAGCAATTAATTTGTTGAATAGTTGATCGGTTAATTTGTTAATTGGTATATTAGTATTTTAATAAAAGCGGGGGCGATATAAGTGACTGCTCAACTAATTAACTAATAAACTAATTAACCCTTATGACGGAACGTCTGTTGCAATACATCTGGCAATTTCAATATTTTAATAAAGGCGAACTGGCTACTGCAGAAGGGGAGACTTTACAAATTATGCATGCAGGCACTTACAATACTCACCAGGGGCCTGATTTTTTAGATGCAAAAATAAAAATTGGTAAAACTATTTGGGCAGGCAGCATTGAACTCCACCTCAATTCATCCGACTGGAAAAATCATAACCACAGCGCCGATAAAAATTATAAAAACGTGGTACTACATGTAGTTTGGCAACATGATGCTTCTACTATTTTACCATTTTCTACACTGATACTGCAAGACAGGGTTGCAAAATATTTATTGAAAAAGTATGATGAACTGATGAGTGCCAATAGTTTTATTCCCTGTGAAAAAATTATTCATCAAATAAATGAACTTACCTGGGTTTCGTGGAAAGAAAGGTTGTTAATTGAACGGATAGAAAATAAAACAACCCTCCTGTTTGAGTATC
>JAYSTT010000120.1:0-10017 GCA_043719495.1 Ferruginibacter sp.
ACAATCGGATTGTATATCAAAAGCTTCCTTAAAATAATTGCACCTATCTGCAATATCCTGACTCTTTATATGCTTTCTAATATTGGATAATTCATCTAATTCTATCGTTTCAATATGTCCGCCAAAAGTTGTCAATTGCAGCGTGAGATCTGTATAGATATCCAACATTCCCGAGTAATAATGCCCCATAGCGCCAAGCCTGTTATGAGACATTATTTTAGCAACTTTTGAAGCCTCAATCCACTCATTAATCTCAGTCCAGCATTCGTTGTCGGAATGTAACATACCCGTAACCTGGTGAAAATGGATTCCTGCCCGTTTAAATACATTTGCAATTTCAGGAACGGGGCAGGGAGAACAATATGCCAACCATTCACCTGTCATTTTTGTACGGTCTTTCATTTTATTAAAAGACACATAATCAATATTTGCTTCGGGTGAAAGGTTTAAAATTATTACCGGAACCTTTGCCCTTTGTACAACAGGCAATACTGTAGAAGAAAGAGCATAGGTAGTAACGTAAAGAAAAATGATATCTACATCAGCCTGCCTGAATGTATGACCAGCTTCCATGGCTTTTACAGAAGTGTCAATCAAACCAAGATTGACTACTTCTTCCCCATATTGCCCAATCTTGTTACTTACAATTTCTAAATACGATTCTAATCTTTCTTTTAATCCCTGAAACTGTTCCCAGTAAGTATCAAGGCCAATTCCGAAAAGACCAATTTTCAATTTAAATTTATTGTGAGGCATTTTTTTATCTGCATTTTGTCAATTACAATACTTATTCATAATAACTGCCCACCCTTCTTTTTGAGTGGGCCAATAAATTAATTTTCATTATGAATAAACATAATTTTTACGGGGCCGATTAAACCAGACTCCCGCAAAAGAATTTCTGAGCCAGCATCTTCATATTTCACAATATTAGTTCTGGTAAGCCGCTGTTCTACCGGCAGCTTACTATCTCCTATCAGGCGGTTAGGCCATAGATTTACTACCTCCACTTCAAGCTTGTTCTCCCCTTTTTGTATAAAGTTGGAAATATCAAATTGGAAAGGTGGACTCCATTTGACTGCTAATTTTTTTTTGTTAATAGTAATGGATGCCATTTCGAGTACGTTTCCTAAATCAAGTATTACTTTGTTTCCTTTAAGATTATCCGGGTTTACAGAAAATATTTTTTTGTACACGGCACTTCCGGAGTAATATTTTATCCCTTTATTTTCAAAGAGTGTCCACGACTTTAGCGTATCCATTTGTATATGCTTTGGCCCACCCCAAATGGTATCAAAACTAACATCCCATTTACCGGAAAAAATTTGGGTGGGGTTTGCAGATTTAAGATTGCTTTTACTTATTTTCCCATCAGACCATGTCATGATATAATTTCCTGGCTCATATAGAGTCGTTGAAACCTTTCCACCAGTTTTATAAAACTCAATATATTTTTGACCAACACCTTTAAACTGATTATTTGGGAAAAGTAACTTTCCGTCTTTTTCAATTTTAGTAATGTGAGGTATTTTATTGGCTTTTCTGAAAACAATAAATTGAGATCCTTCAGGTTCCAGGTTGAGGGGTATGATTGTTTGTCCGTTCTCCTCTCTATAGGTCAATATCTCTTTGGTTTTTCCTGTCATTGGATCCCATAGTTCCGGAACCATGCCGGTAACCCTGAATTTACATTCTACCTGTTCATACCGGTCGGGCAGAGAGGTTAGATATCGGAATTCAAAATCGTTGATCCCTTTTCGTCCGAACCTGTTTACTACAAAATAGATATCCATCTCATCGCTTGTACGATGGATATAATCCAGGCCTGTATTGAGTTGTGTACTGGTAAATTCAAGGTCTGGTTTCACCTTCATCTCTTCCAGAACTGTATTAACATCCTTGCCCCAGATCACTTTTCCTTTACCATAGTTGTTTTCTGTTGTAGTTACCCCATCTATAGACCCCCACATCCGGGATGCTATTATATTTACCTCTCTATCGCTTTCAGGATAATTGGTTAAGCCGGTTGCTTTTAAAGGCCTGGGTGCGATAATTGTTAATCCGGCTTTAACCAGAGATTCTACTTTGCGTAAAACCTCCAGATCAATCGCATTTTCTGATGGAAGAACCAAAAGCCGATAGCTCATTCCATCGGGAAATAGTACCTTCTTATCTCTTACCGATACCCGGTTTACGAGTGCTTCTTTTGAACATTTATCCCAATCATAGCCAAATGCCAGACCCTTTACTTCTTCTTTAAGAAAGACAAAATTTGGAACATCATCGCCATAATAATACAGCACATCGGCTACGAACAAGCCTTGCGAAAGCATATAGGTACACCTGTTAAGATAACTTATAAAATCGCCAGCCTGTTTCCACCAGGTAACGTTGGGGTTCATGTGGGTTCCGGCAAAGTACTCATTGCCAGGTAGCCCGAATTCTTTGGGTGAAGAAGTAAAGGTGTGCCATACAATTCTGTTTACACCCGAGCAGAATACACGGTCAATATTGCTTTTCAAATCTTTTGGCGACCGCTCCCACTGCGGCCCGATAGAGGTGGGCCCTTCGGCAGCAACAAATCTTTTACCATTGGTGTGTGCAACACAGGCACTTTGTTTAACAGCCAGTCTTTCATCATCTTTTATCCTATGCGTATTGGCAGTAGCCCAGAACTCACCCTGGGGAAAATCGCTAATGGCCATTACCTTAAGTGCATCTACCGGTGCGGAATGGGGGCCACCCGATTCGGGATGAATACCCAGGCCATGTTGATGGGCCAGATCGCTAAATAGTTGATAATGGTATGTAACAATACAATCTCCTATTGTTTTGCGATAATCATGTAGAAACCTGTCTGATTGGTCAACGCTTTCAACTACCCTGCCGGCGAGTACCGGCAGATAGGGGGTCAAATCGTATCCCCTGAATTTTTTAAACTCCCTGGCAAAGTTGTTGGTCCAACCTACATTGCCCATTTCCCAACTATCAGTTTGAAGAAAACGGACACTCTTCCCTGCTGATTGGGCGGTATTAATTAAGGGAAGTATTACATCATTGCTAAACTTTTTAAATGCCTCCGGGTTTAAATGATCCAAAGAAAGCCCCTCCCAACCATCGCTGTTGGTAGATGTGGAAGCCCCGGTGCAGGTGTAGCCATACCTGATGATGGTCCAATCCCCATCGGGTGCATCCCATGTTAAAACCCCGTTGACAAACTTATCAGTAATATCAATTATTGCTGCTTTTTTAATGGCATCAACTTTAATGGCATCAACATACTCTTCACGTAATTTATATAGCGGGTAAGTTCCTTTAAAACCAAAATCCTCATTAAAAGATTTTATTCCCCAATATTTAATGGCTTTATCTTTCAACGGAAAATCTGTTACAGGTTGTTTAAAAGCCTGAACAATGATATCCCGGTAAAGTAATTTTGATTTGGGTTCCGGGAGGGTTACCTGTATTTTTTTTCCTCCCTCCACTTTCATTTCTGTATAAACGATTCTTTTTAATGCAAGTTCAGGTGTAATGGTAGGCCCCCCGGGGTTCCAGCCACTTTGTACATTCACGCTTAATTCTATTCCCGTTCTTTGGGCTTCTTTTACTGCATGTTTATAAAGCTCCATCCACGCCGGGCTCATAAATACAGGGCCAGCTTTTGTTTTTTTGGCAACTGTATAATTTGAACTTCCGGCATCAATAATTGAAGCCCCTCCATATCCTTTGGCCTTCATCTGCTCTAAATCCCGTGTTATCGATTCTTTTGTTGCCATACTGTTTAACCACCACCAATAGCATCTCAAACGGGAATCATCAGGAACAGTTTCAAACCATTTAAGCAGCTTATCGTACTCAACGGAATGCGATGTGAGTACCGAATATTTTTGGGTTTGCGCTGATACGGGGAAAGAGCAATGTAAAGCAATTATAATAAGTGCCAGTTTTAGCATAATTTTTTTTGCAAATTTGAAATTTGATAAGGATTCAAATAAAAACGGGAGCAGCTTTTTAAAGATGTTCCTTCTGCATCCGCTGGCTATTTTTACAATAAAGACGTATCATATTTACCATCCCGGGTTTTGTGCTAATTTCTCATCTTTATTTGCATCAATTACGAGTTGAGGAATTGGCCAAAGGTTATAGTTAAAAGTTAAAGTAGCCTGGGCTTCGGGCCAAAAGGCATATTTTTTAATACGATTAACAGCAATGGAACCACCCATACGCAGTAAAGTATTCCAGCGACATTCTTCATATACAAGTTCCCGTGCCCGTTCGTCAAGTATTGTATTGAAATTGTCGTCCATATCAGCGGCGGTTACCTTGTAGGTACAGATGGCACGATCTCTCAATAAATTGATGTCGGCGGCTGCACCTGCTTTATCCCCACTACGCTGTTTAGCTTCGGCCCGGAGAAGAATAGTTTCAGGAAGACGTATAAAGTAATCGTCGCGGAATAAATTACTCCTGTTTTCACCATCGGCAAGACCGGTGTATTTATCAGTAGCTATTTTACAGGATACAGGATAGTTAAGGCTTTGATTGTCCTTTGAATTATACAGTACCGACCAGGGAACGGGTATTCCAAAATAAGCAGATGTGGCAACATTGCCCAAAAATATTCTACGGAATGCAATATCTGTATTGCGCATATCATTGCTAAAATTGCCGGCATATACACTATCCCGTGTATAAAGGGTTGGGGTTACCTGCGAAATTCCCCTTCCGCCAACATCTTCCAGCGTTCCTCCCAGATTGGCTGGTGACCCATTACGGAACACTGGGCCGTATATACGGGAATAAGGTAATTTTGATCTCACATCTTCCGCTCTGTAGGCAGCATAATCTATCTGTATCCCCCATATACATTCCCTGTTTCCATCCTGGTAGTTTACGTTATTTTCCTGGAAAAGATCCCAATAAACATTGCCTTGTAATTCTGTTCTGCGTGACCCAAAACGGATTTTCATTAAAGAATAGTTTCCACCATCAATTACTTTATTTCCGTAAACAATTGATTGGGCATATGCAGCTTGGGCACCGGCACCATTACCATCTATTGACAATTGTGTACCCAGGGCAAGGTAAAGTTCGCAAAGATTGTGTTGAGCAGCTCCTTTTACAAGCCGTCCGCCTACTGCTGTATTATCTGGCAGATCGTTTTCAATGGCCAAAAGTTCGTCAATGGCAAACTGGTATGTTGCTGCACGGGTTGCTCGCTTATAGTCATACCGGGCAATTTTTGTAATATCAGTTATAATGGGTACACCCCCGAAAAGTTCAGCAAGGTTACGATAGGCAAAAGCCCTGAAAAACCTGGCTTGTGCCAAAGTATATGCTTTCTCTGCCGGAGTAGGCCAGCTTATTTCGGGCAGATTAGCGCTGTAAATTGATAAGTTTGCTTTTGCAATAATCTGGTACCAGGCACTGAATGCATTGTAGAAATTGCTGCTATTGGCATTAATGGTACCGTAATTATTAAACGTGTTTGCCCTCCTGATACTGGGAACATCAAACATGTCAGTGCCATTACCACGGAAAACAAAAATCCAGTTCTGCTCAGTCGGGTTAGCCCATATATCCCTTAGTTGAGAATAGATAGCTACTACAGCCTGATCAACCTGGGCCGAAGTGGAAAAAATATTATCAGTAGTATAGAAAGTTTCTGGTGTTGATTGTAAGAATTTATCGTCCATTTTTTTGCAGTTTAGTGCACTAAACAGGAGAATAAACAAGCAAATGTTCTTTATATATTTATTATTTTTCATTTCGATTTTTTTTATAGTTTAAAAACTAATATTTGCGCCTAATGAATAAGTTGCAGGCACAGGAAAAATATTTGATTGTACGGTGGTACCTGTTTCGGGATCGCCCCCAACCCAATTTGTAAATGTTGCAAGATTTCTGGCAGCCATAAATAGTCTTACAGTATTTATATGGTTCTGCTTCATCCAGTTTGAATTAATAGAATAGGAGATTGAAAGATCCTGGATTCTCACGAATCCCTGGGATTGTAGTCCGAGGAAACGGCTATCTCCCGAAAAATAAGCTGAAGGATATTTATTGCTTCCATTTTCAGGAGTCCAGAAAGGCTTGGAAATGGTGTTGTCATTAAACCGGCCAGTTCCGGAAGTCATAAAGGCAGCTGTATTACTTCTCAGATAGGAATTATTACCGCCGAATATACCAGACACCATTACATACATTTCAAAGTTTTTATAGCGTATTGTATTGGCCAGGTTTAACCTGAAGTTTTCTTTGTTATAACCTAAAACAATCCTGTCATTTGCATCAATTTTACTGTCTTTATTCAGATCCTGGTATTTTGGGGCGCCTGGTGCGGCTCCTGTCATTAAAATGTAAGCATTATCATTTGTCTGTACAATTCCATCCTGGGCATACCCATAAATAGCCCCCAGTGATTTACCAATAAAAAAGTTATTAGCTATATCATCATCTTCCATGCCATCTCCGTTTTTATCTTCATTATAAAGATGTACCAACTTATTGTTGTTTTTCCAGTAAGTAACTGCAGATGTCCAATTAAAATCCTTCTGCTGAATATTCAGCGTTCTTACAGTAAGTTCAACACCTTTATTATGAACTTCTCCCAAAGACGATAACTGTGTACTAAAGCCTGTCATAATCGGGATAGTACGTACAAATATCTGGTCTGTGGTTTTGGAGAAATAAACATCCAAATCAACAAAAAGACGATTCTTTAACCAACCTGATTCAAAGCCCATATTGGTGGCTGTTGTTTTTTCCCAACCAAGACCGGAATTACCCAAGGTACTCTGAACCAGTCCATATCTGATGGTTCCAGGAGCATTGGAAAATTCATACCTGGCATCGCCGGCAGCGCCGTTTAAGACCTGCGATAAGGTGGCATAAGGGCTAAGCCCCTGGTTACCATTCTGCCCCAATGAAAATTTAAGCTTTAAATTATTCAAAGGTTTAAAACTTTTGAGGAACGATTCGCCAGAAATTTTCCATGCGGCACCTACTGCTGCAAAATTTGCATACCTTTTATCGGCTCCAAAAACAGAAGCTCCGTCACGTCGCAAAGAACCTGTTAAATAATATTTTTCATTGTATGAGTAATTGATACGTCCAAGATAGCCTACATTGGACCGTTCGCTGTTGTTGAGAATCAATTTCTGAACAGTAGCTTTTGATAACCCAAAGATGCCAAGTGTTGTATTACCATTGGAAGCAAAATTACTGCCCGTTGCATTTAAATCTTCAAATTTCAGATGGTCCCTTGTAGCAACCAAAGTTGCATTGATCCTGTGTTTACCAAAGTTTGTTTCATAACTCAGTATATTATCTAATACAAAACTATTAGTGGTATTGTTATCAAGATTTCCATTGGCGTTGGATAATAAGTTCTGAAGTGTAGCCGGATCATACCTGCCTGCTACCCCTGCTCCTTCTCTGACAAAGAAATTCTCAAAAGTAAAATTCCCACTCTGACGTTTTTCAAGATTGTAAAGCAGGTTTACCCGGTAACTCAAACCCTTAACCCAGGGAATATTTAGCACTGCATAGGTATTTAACCGGAAGGTATTGGCAATATCAATATTTTTAATGGTTCCATCATTAACACCCCATAAAGGATTAATAAGAGATTGGGTATAAGGATATTTTTCCAAATTGTTCGATGCATCTCGGTACACAACGCCATAAGGTGACATTAACTCTGCGGAACCAACATTTGCGGGAATACCGGAATAATCTCTTTTTGAGTAATTAGCATCTACACCCAGTTCTAACCATGAGGTGACTTTGGTATTAATTTTACCCAACACAGAAATGTGGTTAAAATCATCACCCACCACAATTCCCTTATTATCGTTAAAGGAACCAGATAAATAATAATTTATATTTTGGGCGGCGCCTGAAATGGACATTTGGTAGTCCTGTGTAATACCTGTTTGTATTACTTTATCCAGCCAGACTGTTTCTGAACCTGCGGTTTTATTGGCTAACTCTCCGGCCTGTAACCAATTGATGGAACCAACAGCATACCTGTTGCGGGCATTTACTACATTTATCCATTCATCGCCTTTTAGCAATACCGGCTGGTTCTGCCATTTTTGAACACCGGCACTTGTTCTGAAAGCAATCACAGGTTTTCCGGCTTTTCCTTTTTTGGTAGTGATGGCAATAATACCATTGGCAGATCTGGACCCGTAAGCTGCAGCAGAAACAGCATCTTTTAAAATATCATAACTGGCAATATCGTTCGGGTTGATATCGCTGATAGCGCCCAGATAAATAACACCGTCAAGTAAAATAAGCGGATCATTTGTACCACTGATAGATCGCTGACCACGTATCAGCACCGATGGCTGACCACCGGCAGAATTAACAGCACCTATATTTAACCCCGACACATTACCCTTAAGCGATTCAAGAGCATTTAGATTTGGTAAAAGCGCCAGGGGAGACCCTTCCATTTTAACGGAAGAAACGGCACCTGTAACATCCTTTCTTTTAGAAGTACCATAAGCAATTACAACTACATCATTCAATGAGTTTAATTCTCTTTTCATTGTTACATTAAGTGTAGAAATGCCATTAACTGAAAATTCCTGCGTGGCATATCCCACATAACTAAATACAAGTATATTTATTTTGTCAGCCAGTTCAATACTGTATTTACCGTCAGTAGCGGTGGTAACCCCCTTTGAGGAACCTTTGGCCACTACGTTTACTCCTTGCAATGCATTACCGTTTTCATCATTTATCAAACCACTTATTGTTTTGGGTTGTGCAAAAAGAGCTTGAAATGATAATGCAAGGAAAGTGAACAGCAGTAAGAAAATTTTTTTAACTACAGGCTTAAGATAATAAATGTCATAGCATGACCTTATCTTTTGTGAAAGTTCGTTTTTTTTCATACAGCAATTATTTTGGTAAGTTTAAAAAACAAATATACCTTTTGTCAATAACAAGAGTAAATACCCAAATTGATATTTCAGTTGTACTTTTTGATATTCATCATTCTAAAGAAGTATGTTCAATTATTATAAATATCTGCCAACCAGCCCGGAAGATGAAAGTTGGGGGCTGTATGTTTTAAATGCAGGCTGCAACAGGATTAACTGTCATGTTAATTATCCTGCAAAGGAACATCCTGCACATCATTATTTCAACTGGAACAAGGGCCGTGTACTTGATGAATATCAAATCATTTATATTTCCAGGGGTGAAGGAGTTTTTGAATCTGCCAAATGCGCCCAAACGATTGTAAAAGAAGGGACGATTATGTTCTTATTTCCAGGAGAATGGCACCGTTTTAAACCAAATGAACATACGGGCTGGGATGAATTCTGGGTGGGTTTTAATGGTGAGATCATTGAAAACCTTGTTGCACAAAAATTTATTGAACTGCAAACTGCTGTAATTAATATTGGGGTTAATGAAAATATAATTCATTTATTAACACAGATCATCGAAAAGACCAAAGAAGAAAAAACCGGCTATCAGCCTTTGGTGTCGGGCATTGTACTCCATCTGCTGGGGCAAATTCATTCGCTTAACAAACAACAAAGTTTTGAACCGAAAGATATTACCGAATCAATCATCAATAACGCAAGAATTATTTTAAGAACCGATGTTGACCAGGATATTGTTATGGAAAAAGTAGCAGAAGAATTGAATGTAAGTTATGCATGGTTTCGTAAGGCTTTTAAAGCCTATACAGGTATTGCTCCTAATCAATATTTATTGCAATTAAAAATAGAAAAAGCAAAAATGCTTTTATCCAACCATCCCAGATCCATCAAAGAAATTGCATTTGAGCTTAACTTTGAATCTGCTTTTTATTTTTCAAAATTATTTAAAAAAAAAACAGGTATATCGCCGGAGCTATACAGGAGGAATATGGAAAAAAAACTACTGCAATAAAACATTAAATAGTCGAGCCTTAAAAACCATATTTTAATCTGCAAGAGTTCATAGAAGGCAGTTGAAAAGAATAAAAAATCTTTAAAAAGCAATTTTGGAAGA
>JAYSTT010000013.1:0-4543 GCA_043719495.1 Ferruginibacter sp.
GGTATAGATATTTATAAAGCTCCGGTACTTGCTGGTTTGTTTGTTGGTGGAATGATTCCTTTCATCTTTTCTTCACTGGCCATCCGTGCTGTTGGCGAAGCAGCCATGGCAATGGTTGAAGAAGTGCGCAGGCAGTTTCGTACTATTCCCGGTATCATGGAAGGTACTGGTAAACCGGAGTATGATAAATGTGTGGCAATTTCTACGGAGGCATCTTTAAAAAAGATGATGCTGCCGGGTGCAATTGCTTTATTATCCCCATTGATTATTGGCTTTTCTTTTGGTCCCGAAGTACTAGGTGGGTTTTTAGCAGGTGCAACGGTTAGTGGTGTATTAATGGGTATGTTTATGAATAATGCAGGTGGTGCATGGGATAATGCTAAAAAATCTTTTGAAACAGGTGTTGAAATAAACGGCGAAATGTTTTATAAAAAATCAGAACCACATAAGGCTTCAGTAACTGGAGATACTGTGGGAGATCCTTTTAAAGATACTTCCGGACCGTCAATGAATATTTTAATTAAATTGATGAGTATTGTTTCTTTAGTAATTGCTCCTACCCTTGCAACCATTTATGGTAAAGCTGAGTCTAAAGCAATTAAGAATGAAGTAATCAAAGAAATGAAGATTACTAATAGTGACAGTGGTAATACCATGAATGTAACTGTAAAGACTGATAAAGATGAAATGTCTGCTGTTACCAATAAATTAATTGATGCGTTGGCTGCAGATAATTTACTTAAAAAAGACAATTTTACTTTAAATGTAAAAAAAGGTATTATATCCGTTAATGGTGCAGCACTAAAGGAAGAAGAGGCTGTAAAATACAAGCCATTAATTGAAGCATTGGGTGGAGCAGATCTTGAATTAAAAAACAGCCTGAAATAATATTTTACATAGCTGAACCTACTGACCATGCTTGCAAAATATTCAACAAAAGCTAATCAAAACCATTATAACCAGAAAGTCCGGATGTTTCCACATCGGGGCTTTTTTTTGGATACAACCACAGGTTGCACCGGGTACAGAAATTTTTTCTTTCAATAAGCCCGGCCTTTTCCCAGCTAGTCAAATTTCAAATGCGTTTTATCTGTGGTAAGAATGAGGGTGATAACTGTTTTGCTTTTAAGGGAATAAAAGTTCGAATGACAGCTAGGGAAATAGACTCTATATATCCTGCTAATTTTCAAAAATATCTGGAGATGTTAAAATAGATAAAATAAAAACAAAGGATAATATAATACCTTATTTTAGCTCCAAAGGTAAATGTATTGTTATTTCATACCTTACTGAAAAGGACGATTTTGGATTTTGCACATTAACTATTCAAGATAGTGAAAGATATTATGTTCTTACAGATGAAATAAACAAGCGTACTATAAAAGTAAACTGAAGCGCAAACACACAACAGGGAGGTTTTTTCACCATCGTAAGTACATCACTTCATTCGCCGCTCAAATATTTGCCGCTGCTTTGTCCATCGGTGTTTTATTTGATTGTGAAGATGTTTTTTTGAGAAGTGATTCGTGAATACAAGAACTTTGCCGATGGGATTCTTCGCCCCATTCTTTGTACCACGAACCACTCCGAAGGAAATATTGAAGTAAGAATTGTATCTTATTTAAAGGAATCAACGATTCGTCCGGCCAATTTTTTAAAAGAACTTATATTTATACTATCAAAAATGCGGATAAAAAATTGTGAAAACGATCCTGATATTTTATACCAGCCTGTTTACTCCTTTTCTGTTACTTGGGCAAAACCAGGCACTTAAGTTTAAACATCTTTTGCTGGAAAATGGTTTATCACAGTCTTCGGTAACCTGTATCCTGAAAGATAGCCGGGGACTTATGTGGTTTGGAACCGAAGACGGATTAAATAAATATGACGGGAGCAATTTTACTGTTTACAGGCATGTATCAACTGAAAAGGAAAGCCTGAGCAGCAGTTATATCAATGCAATTTCCGAACAGGAAGATGGTTTTTTATGGATTGCCACCAATAACGGGTTGAACTATTTTAATCCCGATAATGAAAAATTCACGAGGTATGTACACGATCCAAATGAACCCAAAAGTTTAAGTCACAATAATGTAAATGCGCTGCAATTAACAAAGGACAAACGTCTTCTTGTAGGTACATCTGATGGCCTCAGCATATTTGACTTCGGGACGGGTTTTTCCAGGTACACTCCGGAAAATATAACGGTACCCTATCATGTGGTTTCTATAGCCTGCGATGAGCAAGGTTATGTATGGGTATTAAGTAAAGAAATGATTGAGAAAATTAGATTTACTAACGGCCAATTTTCCCGCCTATCTTTTTATAAGCTGCCGGAAAATTCAATCAAAAACGTATTGCTGCCGGATTCATTAAATCTATGGATCGGAACCAATAAAGGGCTTATAAAATTTGATACTCTTACGAAAAAATCAGAAACGTTCAGGTTTTATGATGTAAAAGAAAAAGAGCCGTCCGATAACAGGAGTAATATCCGGCCCCTTATTTATGACCGGAACGGAAAATTATGGATAGGAACTCATGGAGGAGGCCTGATCAGCTTTGACAAAATAACGGGCAGTTTTGAAGCTGTTCTAAACGATCCATATAACCGGTTTAGCCTGAATTCAAATCTAATAGGATCGGTATTTTTGGATGAAAAGGGAATTTTATGGGTGGGAACTTATGGTGGTGGAATCAATAAATATGATCCCGCCCAATTTAAATTCCAACATTATAATAATCAGCCCGGCAATAGCAATAGTTTAAGTGATAATGTAGTAAGGGCAATTTTACTGGACCGGGACGGTGAACTGTGGGTGGGAACACATGGCGGGCTTAACCGCATCAACCGCAAAACAGGCCAGGTATTGGTTTATAGAAGTGAACAAAATAACCTTTCAACAATTTCATCCAATATAATCCGTGCCTTATGCGAGGATGCAAACGGAACCATCTGGGCAGGCGCCTGGGATAATGGCCTGAACAGCTTTGATAAAAAAACCGGCAAATTCAAACGCTACATTCATTTTCCGGGAAGAGCGGATTCTATTGGCCAGGTTCGTTGTTTGGAAACAGATGCACAGGGTAATATATGGGCAGGGGGGAATGGATTATGGAAGTTTAATCCTGTATCGGGGGAGTATAAAAGCTATTTTTTTGATAAATCGATTGATAATAATTTCAGTGGAAATATAGTTAACAGATTATATTTTGACCGGAGAGGTTTATTATGGGTTTGCACTCAAAGCGGACTGAATTGTGTGGATACAGCATCTGGTATTATCAGAAGATTTCCTTATGCTCCGCAGGATACACTTTCAATCAGCCACCCCGTTATAACGAGTATTGCAGAAGATAAAAACGGGTTGCTATGGATCGGAACTTATGGGGGCGGACTTGATATACTTGATGTTAAAAGCGGAAATTTTCAACACTATAATACCAGTAATGGCCTGCTGAATGATGTGATTTATGGTATTTTAATTGACGATCCGGGGTTTATCTGGTTTTCCAGTAATGCAGGCCTGGGCCGGTTTGACCCCCAAAGAAAAGAGTTTAAATATTTTGGAGTGGAGGATTGTATTCAAAGTAATGAATTTAATGCCGGCGCATATTTTAAAAGTAAACTGGGAGAATTCTTTTTTGGCGGCATTAACGGGTTTAACGCCTTTTATCCCGGCAGTATTAACAGCAAAAAGGAAACATCAAAAATTGTATTCACCGATTTTCAAATTCTTGATGATAAGAAATCTCTGGCCGTTAACATTTTAAACAAGCATATTTCAAGAGCGTCAACTATCAGGCTCAGCTATTCTCAAAATACCTTTTCTTTAAAATTTGCTGAGTTAAATTATTCTGATAACGCTGATAACAACTACGAATATCAGCTTGAGGGATTTGATAAAAAATGGAACGACCTTGGAAAAAAAAAGGTGATAACAATTGGTAATCTCAAGCCGGGTACTTACACACTTCATGTAAGGGCCCACAACGACTTAACAAAACAGACATCGGTTTCCATAACTGTTTTGACCCCCTTCTGGCAGTCAACCTGGGCTTATATTGTTTATGTATTGACGGCTACAATAATTGCGGCTTTGGTGTACAGAAATATGAGAAGAATGAAGCTTATCAGGGAACAGTTTGAGTTAAAAATCCGTAACTGGGAAAATAATGCCAAAGCAGCGGCATCATTACAGAAGCAGCCGGAAACAGGCGCTACTTTACAACTTAAAACGGTTAAGGTAACATCGCTGGACCAACGGTTTTTGGAACGTGTTATTCAAATCGCAGAGGATCATATAGAAGACAGCGAATTTGATGTTGAAAAATTTGCCGGCGAAATATTTTTGAGCAGGGCACAGCTTCACCGGAAGTTAAAAAAATTAACCGGGAGCTCCGCTACGCAGTTTATCCGGCTCATCCGGCTGAAAAGAGCTGCCCAGTTGTTATCAGGAAATGCCGGAACGGTTTCTGAAATCGCCTATAAGGTTGGTTTTGAAAATATCGGGTATTTTTCAAAATGCTTTACTGAGACCTT
>JAYSTT010000121.1:0-1699 GCA_043719495.1 Ferruginibacter sp.
GGATTGACAGGTGCGCCTGATCTGGTTATTGAAATTTTATCGCCCGGTACAAAAAAGTATGATTTAACCGATAAGAAAGAAATCTACCAAACCTACGGAGTTAAAGAATATTTTATAGTAGAGCCATCTAATAAAAAAGTGAAAAGTTTTGTTTTAAAAAACAATAAATATTTTGAATTGGAAGAAAATACGGGTGTTATAAAATCTACACTTCTTAAAGCAAGTATTGAATTTTAACTGAGATTTTATTCTTCCATAATATCCGGCCTTCTATCTTTAGTACGTTGTAAACTTTGCTCGTGCCGCCACTCATCAATTAATTTATGATTGCCGCTCATTAATATTTCAGGTACTTTCCAGCCACGAAATTCTTCGGGCCTGGTATAAACAGGTGGTGCTAATAAATTATCCTGAAACGAATCGGTAAGTGCAGATGTTTCATCATTCAACACACCGGGTATCAACCGGCCAATAGCATCTACCAGCACAGCGGCAGCCAGTTCGCCGCCGCTTAAAACATAATCGCCAATAGAAATTTCTTTGGTTACAAAATGATCTCTAAAGCGTTGATCAACTCCTTTGTAGTGGCCACACACAAGCAATAAATTATTTTTTAGCGAAAGTCCATTCGCCATTTGCTGGTTGAATGTTTCGCCATCGGGCGTTAAAAAAATAATTTCATCGTATGTAGTTTCTTTCTGTAAACTTTCAATGGCATTCACCAATGGTTCAATCATCATTACCATACCTGCACCACCACCAAATGCATAATCATCTACCTGTGCCCGGGCGTAAGTGGTGTGATCTCTTAGATTAATTATGTTTACTTGCAGCAAATTTTTATCCCTGGCCCTTTTCATAATTGAATGAGAAAATGGGCTGTCTAATAAATTGGGAACAACGGATATGATGTCAATCTTCATACCCAAACCCCTAAAGGAGCTTTTAGTGTAAAATAATTCAGCATTTTTTTAGTCATTTGTAAAGCTAAACATTTATGTTTTTAAACAATGTATGATAAGACTGTTTTCATTTGTGAATGTAACTTGAATTGTAAGAGACCAGGTTCCCCCTTTAGGGGGCGGAGGGGGTTATCATAAAGTCATCCAAATCCCTCTTATCTTTCTTCGTTGGCCGCCCCTGTTTACTCATTCTTTTACCGGTATGAAAAGCAGCCGCCTGAAATTGAATACGGTCCAGTTCTTCGGCAGGCGTAATATCGGTATAAAATTTTATGGCTTCGCTGTATTGTACTCTTGTAAATAAAAGCCCCGTTACTTTTATTACCCAACGCTTATTTTCTGCCTTTACCTCATACTCATCGCCCACCTGCACGGCCCGGCTTGCTTTGCAATTATCTTTATTAAATTTTACTTTGCCGCCATCGCAGGCATCGCCTGCCTGGCTGCGGGTTTTAAACAGGCGGATGGCCCATAAATACTTATCCAGCCTGAGTTTTTCCTTTTCCATTATAGCAAAAATAAATGCTTTTACAGCAAAGCTGATTAAAGGTTGATGTACTTGTGTATTTTTAGTTTTTAAAACTACTGAATATGCCATTTTTAAGAATTAAGATTCTGCTGCTGTTAATCTGTATTTCTACGCTTTCCATGGCGCAAAACAGGGGAAAAATCAACTGGACCGCAGATGGAAATGCTTACACAAAAATTAAAGACGGAAATATTATTCAGATAGATCC
>JAYSTT010000122.1:0-1698 GCA_043719495.1 Ferruginibacter sp.
ATTGTTTGTAGCACAGGGTGCAAACGATCCACGGGTTAATAAGGCCGAAAGCGACCAGATGGTGGAAGCATTAAAGAAAAGGGGAGTAGCGGTTGATTATATGGTTAAGAATGATGAGGGCCATGGATTTCATAATGAAAATAACCGGCTGGATTTTTACAAAGCAATGGATAAATTCTTTGACAAATATCTTTCGGGCAAACCGGTGGAGGCTAAGAAGCAATAATGATTTCAGTTAATAAAAAAGGTGACAGCTCTTCAAGACCTGTCACCTTTTTTATAAGATAACGCTAAGCTTTGCAAACAAACGTTGATGAGAAGGTAATATCTGTAAGCCTGTTGAGCTGTTTAAGTATTATAATTTGTATGAAAAGATATTGAAAATGAAGGGAAACTTATACAAAAAGCTGTGTATATTACAGAGTTGGCCGCTATTATACCAACCGTTACCAACAAACAAAAAGTATTGACAGAAAAAATGAAGAATTGTAAGAATTGCAACAATCAAATAACTGAAAAATATTGTTCAAATTGTGGACAATCTGCATCCATAAAAAGAATAGATAACCATTATATTTTTCACGAAATTCAGCACCTTTTGCATTTTGAAAAAGGTATTTTTTTTACTGCAAAACAGTTATTTATAAAACCAGGAATAAGCATTAGAGAGTATATAGTTGAAAATAGGAATAAACTTATGAAACCTATTCCATTTTTAATTCTCACATCATTGCTTTTTACTTTTGTTGGACACTTTTTTAATCCTGAAAAAATATATGGAGAACAAGAAAATCCATTATTTGACGAATCACACATTAGCGATATTCTATTATGGATACAGACACATTTTGGTTATGCAAACATAATAATGGCAATTTTTATCGCATTTGGGGTACGATTGCTTTTTAGAAAGTACAGTTACAATTTGTTTGAGATTACGACACTTTTATGTTTTATAATGGGACAAGCAATGTTGTATTTTACTATAGAAGCATTTTTTATCAACTTTTTAAGCAAGCAGGCTTTTATGGGTATTTTATCACTAATTGCTTTTGCATATCCAACATGGGCAATCGGACAATTTTATGATAAATCAAAAGTATCAAGCTATGTAAAAGCATTTTTCGCTTACCTTATTGGTTATTTACTTTTCTATGTATCTGTAATTGCAGTCGGACTAACAATTGACTTAATAGCTAAACATTAAATTTATGAACAGTAAAAAGGAATACTCATTTCCATTAATAATTATCGCCATTGTTTTGGGGTGGACAATTTTCAAACAATTTGACTTTGGAAATTTGAAATTTGAAAAACCTGCAATGGGAGTAGTTTATATACTAACATTTTTAATGACAGTTTACTTTATTTTGAAAAAGGATAAGGACAAAGAAAAATAACAGCAGCCAACAAAAGGTTTTTGCAATTGGGGCTCGACGTTGAAGCAATCATCGGCAGAGCATATCATAGCTTCATATTCGGCGGACGCAATTCTTTGCCTCGATTTGTGTCTCACGAACTGAAACTTGCTGGAAAATGTTTAAACAGCACTCACCAAAAAATAATTCTTCTTCCCTTTTTGTACCAAAATATATTTGCTATGTAGTAAAAAACTATTGTCAATTGCCAATTGTATATTGTCAATTTTATTTCGGTTAATACTTACACCACCCCCCTGCACCATTTTTCTTGCTTCGC
>JAYSTT010000123.1:0-1698 GCA_043719495.1 Ferruginibacter sp.
AAAATTGCAGCTTCAAAAGGCAGGATGGTAATAAGCGGAATTGGTAAAAGCGCTGTGATTGCTCAAAAAATTGTTGCTACTTTTAACAGCACCGGAACGCCCGCCCTGTTTATGCATGCTGCCGATGCTATTCATGGAGACCTGGGTATGATACAACAGAATGACATGGTGATGATAATAAGTAAAAGTGGCGATGGCCCTGAAATAAAAGTATTAGCCTCCTTAATAAAAAGCTTTGGCAACACACTAATAGGTATGGTGGGCAATACTCAATCGTACCTGGCACTACAAAGCAATATTGTTTTAAATACAACCGTAGAACAGGAGGCCTGCCCCAATAACCTTGCCCCAACAACAAGCACAACAGCACAAATGGTAATGGGAGATGCCCTTGCAGTTTGCCTTATGGAATTAAAGGGGTTTAATAGTAACGATTTTGCAAAATTTCACCCCGGAGGAATATTGGGTAAAAAATTGTATTTAAGGGCCAACGATTTATCTTCTCAAAATGAAAAGCCAGCAGTATTGCCGGAAGCAACTCTTAAGGAAGTGATAGTAGAAATGACAAAAAAACGACTGGGTACTGCTGTTGTTATAAATAAAAATAACAAAGTACTGGGCATTATTACAGACGGGGACTTAAGGAGAATGTTGGAAAAAACCAATGACTTTGAAGGCCTTACTGCTAATGAAATAATGAGTAAAAACCCTAAAACAATTGCTGCAGATGCATTGGCAACAGAAGCATTAGATGTTTTGAGATACAATAATATCAGCCAGCTTGTTGTTATAGAGAATGAATTTTATGCAGGCATAATTCATATGCATGATTTAATAAGAGAAGGGATAATATAAAAAAAATGAACAAAAATAACTACGTAGCAATAATGGCCGGAGGTATCGGCAGCAGGTTTTGGCCAATGAGCCGTACCGACTTTCCTAAACAGTTTCTGGATATTTTAAATATCGGAAGAACCCTGATACAGGGAACTTATGACCGGTTTGCAAAATTTATCCCGGCAGAAAATATTTATGTGGTAACGTCTGATCAATATAAAGACATTGTAGCTAAGCAGTTGCCCGAGATACCGGTACAGAATATTTTATGTGAGCCATCCAGAAAAAATACAGCTCCCTGCGTGGCTTATATTTCTCATAAACTGCTGCAATTAAACCCCAATGCCAATTTAATTTGTGCACCCGCCGATCATATAATTTTAGAGCCGGAAAATTTTAAAAAGGTTTGTCTGGATGCTTTAAAATTTACTGCACATATTAAAGCCCTGGTTACATTGGGCATAAAACCAACTAACCCCAATACCGGGTACGGTTATATTCAATACGAACCAATGACGGTAAGTGAGAATGTATATAAAGTAAAAACCTTTACAGAAAAACCCGACCTGCAATTGGCAAAAACATTTCTTGCCAGTGGCGATTTTTTATGGAACGCCGGCATTTTTGTATGGCAGGTAAAAAATATTGTTGCAGCCTTTGAAAAATTATTGCCGGAGCTAAATGAATTGTTTGAGGCAGAAAAAGCAACTTTTAATACCCCAACCGAACAGGAAGCGATTGACAGAATTTATCCGCAGTGTGTAAATATTTCTATTGATTATGGAATAATGGAAAAGGCGGATAATGTATATATCATCCCCTCTTCATTTGGCTGGAGCGATTTAGGTACCTGGGGCAGTG
>JAYSTT010000124.1:0-1697 GCA_043719495.1 Ferruginibacter sp.
CAATAATAAAATAGCACCCGATAATAAAACAGGGAAACTCAATACTCCCAAAACTGCTGTAAAGAATAAAGACCATATAGTTAAAGGCAATCTTGTCATACTCATTCCTTTTGTACGCAGGTTTAATATGGTGCTGATGTAGTTAAGGCCGCCTAATAATGCTGATACAATAAACATTGCCATGCTCACCAGCCACAAATCCATACCTATTTTACTGCCTGATGATGCATCACCCAATGCGCTTAAAGGGGGATAAATTGTCCATCCGCCACTTGCTGGCCCTGTTTGTACAAATAAAGAAGCAAACATGATAATAGAAGCAATAAAGAAAAACCAATAGCTTAACATATTTAAAAACGGAGAAGCCATATCTCTTGCCCCTACCTGCAGTGGAATTAAAAAGTTAGCGAAAGTACCACTCAGTCCGGCTGTTAATACAAAGAATACCAGGATGGTTCCGTGCATAGTAACCAATGCATAATAAAACTCCGGATCTAATTTGCCGCCTTTTGCCCAATGGCCTAAAAAATCTTCCAGCCAAGGAAAGGTAGATTCGGGGTAGCCTAATTGCAAACGGAATATTACAGAAAACAACCCGCCTATAACTGCCCATATCATACCCGTTACCAAAAATTGTTTGGCAATCATTTTATGATCCTGGCTAAAAACGTATTTGGTAATAAACGTTTCGTGATGGTGATGTTCATGATGTGCATCATGCCCTGCATGAACATCTGCTTGCTGTAATGTGGCTGTGCTACTCATATTCTTATAGTTTTTTCAAGAGTCTTTTAATTAATTTTTTGCAGGGATTACCTGAGATACCTGGTTGCCCACTGAATCTTTTGGAACAGTGTTATTGGCTGGGTCCCTTTCTTTATAAATGGTATAATATTCTGATTTTTGTGTGGCCAACCATTTTCTGTATTCCGCTTCACTTTCTACAATTATTATACCCCTCATAGAAAAATGCCCTTTGCCACACATTTGATCACAACTTATTTCATAAGTGAAGTCGGGGTTTCCGGTACTTTTTTTCATTTCGGCTGTAGTAAACTTTGGCGTAAACCATTGCGTAGTTGGAATACCAGGCACTGCATCCATCTTTAACCTGAAATGTGCCAGACCCACATCATGAATAACATCCTGCGCATTAATTACCATTTTTACAGGTTTGCCAACGGGAATGTGCATGGTGGCGGGTACATGAATATCATCCCAGCTTGCAGGATCTTCAAAATCAACCCCTAAACTATTAGCTCCTTTGGTTAGTTTGTAATTCTTTTTCCCTAAAACTTTATCTGCTCCCGGATAACGAAACTCCCAGCCAAACTGGTGCCCTGTTACTTCCACAACAATAGCATCTTTTGGCGCATCGCCGGTAATTTTAAACCAGGCTTTTAAACCAAAGGCCACCAACACACAAAGTGCAATTGCCGGAATAGTGGTCCAGATTAATTCGAGCTTTGTACTATGGGCAAAATAATATGCTTTTGTGCCATCTTTTTCCTGATATTTAAAGGCAAACCAGAAAAGCAAAATCTGGGTAAGTATAAAAACGAAACCGGTTACAGCTGTTGTAATCATAAACATTGTATCAAGACTTTCTCCTTCAACTGATGCAGAGCCCTGTGGAAATAGTGTTTTTGGATAAAACAACTCGTTGCAATACCATACGCCTATTAATCCAAATACCA
>JAYSTT010000125.1:0-9993 GCA_043719495.1 Ferruginibacter sp.
TTAAAGCAGGGGTAAATATAAAATGGCAATTGGAATAAAAAATAGTTTGTTGTTTTTATTGGTTAGCATCGGCCTTACAGCCTATGCTCAAAAGAAAACACTGTCATCAAAAACAATGCTAAAAGCTAAAGATACTTGTACAACAAAATCTTGTTGCACTTATAAAACGCCGGCCCGCTTTGGAACTTTAAAATCTGCATCTGGCACAGGAAAACAATCAGTCCACTCACCTGTCAGCAATCGTGAAGGAATGCTGTGGATAGAGGGGGGTACATTTAGTATGGGTGCCGATAACGAACAGGGCCGCAGGGACGAATACCCAAAGCATGCTGTGAAAGTGAATGGTTTTTTTATGGATATTACCGAAGTTACCAATGAACAGTTTGCTGCATTTGTAAAAGCAATCGGCTACATAACTACTGCAGAGAAAGATGTTAAATGGGAGGATTTGAAAAAGCAATTGCCTGCAGGAACTAAAAAGCCATCAGCAGAAATGTTGAAAACAGCATCGCTTGTTTTTGTACCTACTGAAAACCCGGTATACCTGCAGGATTACAGCCAATGGTGGCAATGGACACACGGAGCCAACTGGCAACATCCAAAAGGCCCGGGCAGCGATATTGTGGGAAAAGAAAAATTTCCGGTGGTACACATCAGTTGGGATGATGCCAATGCTTATTGCAAATGGGCGGGAAAGCGTTTGCCAACAGAAGCAGAATGGGAGTATGCTGCAAGAGGTGGCATAAAAAATAATGTTTATGCTTGGGGGAATGAAAATGTAGATTCTGGAAAAACAAAATGTAATTACTGGCAGGGAAGTTTCCCCAACAAAAATGAAATCAAAGATGGTTTTTATGGTGCTGCACCTGTAAAATCTTTTGCGCCTAATGGATTTGGCATGTATGATATGGCTGGCAATGTGTGGGAGTGGTGTGCAGATTTGTACAACAATAATTATTATGGACAGCTTGCAAAAATTGGCATAGCAAACAATCCGAAAGGGCCAGTAAAAAGTTTCGACCCTGACGAACCCCTGGTTGCAAAAAGAGTGATGAGAGGCGGGTCTTATTTATGCAATGAGTCTTATTGCAGTGGTTATAGAGTAGCAGCCAGAATGAAATCTTCTCCAGATTCTGGAATGGAGCATTTAGGTTTTAGATGTGTTGCTAATAAGTGATGAGTTCAAAAAAATAATAATGAAACACAAAATTTTACTAAATACTTTATGGATGTTTTTTGTACTCCTTAGATTTCAATCAAAGCAGCTCAGTTTTATGTTGCCAGTGTACAAGAGTTGAAAACTGTTTTAGCTAAAGTTAAAGTAGGCGATCTGATTAATACTTACAACTTAATACCTATTACTTACAACTTAATACTTAAAAAATGCAAATCAGATTTCAAAACAGTCCAAAGGAAACAAGCCAGATGACAACGCAGCAACTGCGTGACAATTTTTTAGTACAGGGTTTAATGCAACCGGGTACTATACAGTTAGTGTATTCTCATTATGAGCGTATGATAATTGGAGGCGTTGTGCCAACAAATGCACTCATCAAATTACCTAACGAGGAAGAGTTAAAAGCAAATTTCTTTTTAGAACGCAGAGAAATGGGCATTATCAATGTAGGTGCTGCAGGAATTGTAGTTGCTGATGGGAAAGAATATTTTATGGACAAACTGGATTGTGTTTATCTGGGTAAGGGTACTAAAGATGTAAAGTTTAAAAGTAAAAGTAAAATTGACCCTGCAGCTTTCTATTTTTTATCTACACCTGCTCATCATAAATATCCCAATAAGATGATGAAAAAAGAAAAAGCCTCACCGTTGAATTTAGGTGATATTTCCACATCAAACAAAAGAACGATTTACAAATACATCCATAATGATGGTATACAAAGCTGCCAGCTGGTAATGGGACTGACCACACTTGAAGCTGATAGTGTTTGGAATTCGGTACCACCGCATACCCATACCCGCCGTATGGAAGCATACTTTTATTTTGATGTAGATGCGGCACAACGTGTAATGCACTTTATGGGCGAGCCACAGGAAACAAGGCACCTCGTTATTGCCAATAATGAAGTAGCTATTTCTGCACCATGGAGTATGCACTTTGGTGTGGGTACTGCCAGCTACGGTTTTATATGGGGTATGGCAGGAGAAAATAAAGAGTTTACTGACATGGACCCTGTTCCAGTGGCTACTATAAAATAAAGAGCTTGTTTTTGTTTGCTTCTATCAGGGAAGAGGATGGTGTGCAGGTATTAAAATGCTATCGATTTATTAACCGTAAATCATGATTTTGGTACTACTACAACGTTGGCGTAAATATTATCGGGTTCAAAATGCTTTTTAAAGGGTAATAAATTAAACTTTACAATCATCGATTGTAAAATGATTTATTTGAGTCTTTTAAAAGCTATAAATCAATAATAGAATTTACTGTATGAAAAAAGTATTGTGTTTTGGTGAATTACTTTTAAGATTGCCACCTGCCAATGCAGGAGAGTGGCTCCGCAATAATACGATGCCTGTTTTTGTTGGTGGCGCTGAATTAAATGTAGCCACTGCATTAGCCAACTGGGGATTACCCGTAAAATATTGCACCGCACTGCCCGATAATAGCACAGTTCAAATTTATAAAATGCACCTGTTTCAAAATAATAGTTAAACCAGAGTTTTATGAAAAAAAGATCAATCATATTCATTTTTTTACTTGTTGTAATTTCAATCAGACTAAATGCACAAAATAAAAACGAATCAATAGTTAAAGATGCTGTTGAACAATTTCGTAAAGCAATGCTTGATCCAGATTCCATATTGCTGGATAAAATAACCTCATCAAAATTAAGTTATGGCCATTCAGGTGGGCATATAGATAGTAAAACAGAATTTATCCAAAAAATAACATCTGGTCAAACCGATTTTGTAACCTTGGAGTTTACTGAAATAAATATTTCGATCAGTAAAAATATGGCGATTGTACGACATAAACTGAACGCAGTTACTAACGATAATAACAAGCTTGGTGAAGTGCATTTGGCGGTTTTGCTGATATGGCAAAAATTGCATGCTAATTGGAAATTATTGGCAAGGCAGGCTATAAAGGTTCAATAAAGTGATACAGTAAAATAGTGGGGGCCAATCAAGCTGAAAAAAAACAAATGACAATAACAAAAGGTAATATTATTTTAAGAAAATTATTATATGAAAAAAATAGTTCTTATTTTTTTATCGGCTGTTTCAATTAATGTATTTTCTCAAACTGCCGGAGAAAAACTTGCCACAACAGTAATGAACATTTGGAAAGATAATGAACCCATTGGCAACAGTACCAAATGGAGTTATGATATGGGAGTTATTTTGAAAGGCTTTGAAGGATTGTGGATGAATACGGGTAGGTCACAATATTTTTTCGATATTCAGAAAAAGATGGATTTTTTTGTAAATGATGATGGAACAATTAAGGGCTACGAAAAAGAAGAATATAATATCGACCATGTTAATAATGGCAAACTGGTTTTACTCCTTTATCGTGTAACAAGTAAAGAAAAGTATAAAAAAGCGGCAGACCTTTTATATAGCCAGTTAATCACCCACCCACGTACCAACGAAGGTGGTTTTTGGCACAAAAAAATTTATACCAATCAAATGTGGCTGGATGGTTTGTACATGGGAGCACCATTTTATGCAGAGTATGCTATGTTATTTCATGAAGACAGCGCCTTTGATGATATTGCCAACCAGTTTATCTTGATGGAAAAACATGCAAGGGACCCAAAGACAGGATTGATCTATCATGCATGGGATGAAAGCAAACAACAACAATGGGCCAATAAGAAAACCGGCACATCGCCGCTGTTTTGGTCAAGGGCCATGGGCTGGTATGCAGATGCACTGGTGGATGTGTTGGATTATTTTCCAGCAATGCATCCCAAAAGAAAAATTTTGATTGATATTTTAAACAGGCTGGTAACAGCTGTGGAGAAACAACAGGATAAAACAACAGGATTGTGGTATGACATTATGAATTACAGTGGCCCTGGTAAAGAAAAAAATTATTTTGAGGCCAGTGCCAGCTGCCAGTTTACATACGCCATTGCAAAAGGCGTACGTAAAGGTTATTTACCTTTTGAAAAAATACCTGTTGCTTTAAAAGCGTATGAAGGCATATTAAAAACTTTTATTGTAGAAGAGAATGGGCAAACCAATTTAGCCGGTACCGTAAAAGTAAGCGGGCTCGGCGGCACCCCTTACCGTGATGGAAGCTTTAAATATTATATGAGCGAGCCGGTAATTGTAAATGATCCTAAAGGCATGGGTGCCTTTTTACTGGCCAGTAATGAAATATATGCTTTTAAAAATCTGGGTGGAATAGGATTTGGGAAAATGGTGTTATTAGACAGGTATTTCAACAGCGAAAAAAAGAAAGATATAACAGGTACAGAAACCTACTGGCATTATGTATGGAATGAAAGAAGCCACCCGGGCTTTTATACATTCGGAAGTATTTTTGAAAGACATGGTGCTAAATTAGCTTCTTTAGATGTGGCACCCACATTTGCAAATTTAAAAGGGGCATCCGTATATATAATTGTTGATGCAGATCATAAAAGGGATAATCCTAACCCTAACTATGTTACAATAAATGATGTGAAAGTAATAGGCGCATGGGTAAAAGCAGGTGGCACATTATTAATAATGGCTAATGATAGTAACAATTGCGATTTGGTGCATTTGAATTTATTGGCAGAAACTTTTGGTATAAAGTTTACCGATAAAAGTTTGAACATGGTGAAGAATGATAAGTATGACCAGGGAGTGGTTTTACCTGGTGCTGACAATCCTGTTTTTAAATCAGCAGCTAAAATGTATTTGAAAGAAGTAAGTGCACTGGAAATAAAAACGCCGGCAAAAGCAAATTCCGTTAAAGAAGGCGATATTATTATAGCAACAGCAAATTATGGCAAAGGAAAAGTATTAGCTGTTGGTGATCCGTGGTTGTATAATGAATATTTAGATGGGAGAAAATTACCTGCAGAATATGAAAATTATAAAGCAGCAGAAGATTTGGTAATTTGGTTGTTAAGAAAAAATAACAAATGATCTTGAAAATTTTAAAAATACAGGTTAAATACAAATTCTTTCTTCTCTTTATAAGGGATATGGGCAAACAAAATTTCATAAATGAAATTATCAAAATTCACACTTAAGAAAATTCAAACAGGGAAAGTTGAAAACGTACCTCAGGTGATTTTTGAATTGCCTGAAAAGGTATTGCAATTTGGTACCGGTGTTCTTTTGCGTGGGTTGCCTGATTATTTTATCGATAAAGCCAATCGGCAGGGGATTTTTAACGGTAGAATTGTTGTGGTAAAATCTACCAACGTTGGCGATGCGGCAGCTTTTGAAAAGCAAGACAGCTTATACACTTTGTGCATCCGTGGTTTGGAAGATGGCAAAGCGGTTAGCCAAAATGTAATTTGTTCTGCTATCAGTCGTGTGCTTTCTGCAAAAGAAGAGTGGGGTGCTATTTTAACATGTGCCCACAATCCTGATATGAAAATTATTATTTCCAACACTACAGAAGTGGGCATTGAATTGGTAAAGGACGATATTAACCATCATCCACCAATCTCTTATCCCGGAAAATTATTGACATTTTTATATGAGCGCTATAAAGCGTTTGATGGCAGCGATCAATTCGGAATGGTCATCGTGCCAACAGAACTAATCAGTGATAATGGTAAAAAATTAGAAGCAATAGTTTTAGAGCTGGCACATTTAAACGGACTGGAAGAAAACTTTATTGAGTGGCTGGAAAAGCATAATCATTTCTGCAATTCCTTAGTGGATAGAATTGTTCCCGGCAAACCAAATGAAACCGTAAAAAAATTAATGGAAAAGGAGTTAGGCTATACCGACGATTTAATAACCATGAGTGAAGTATATAGTTTATGGGCAATTGAAGGAGATGAGACTATTACAGCTGTATTGTCTTTTGCAGCGGCAGATAAATGCGTTGTAATTACACCTGATATTGCTGTGTATAAAGAATTGAAATTGCGTATGTTGAATGGTACGCATTCTTTAAGTTGTGCCGTAGCATTTTTATCAGGCATTGTTTCTGTAAAAGAAGCCATGGACAACCCTGTATTTTTAAATTTTGTAAAAGGGTTGATGACCAATGAAATTGCAAAAGCAATGCCTTATGATCTGCCGATGGAAGAAGCATTAACTTTTTCAGAAAAAGTATTAGACAGGTTTCGTAATCCCGGCATAGAGCATTATTGGATAAATATCAGCCTTAACTACACATCTAAATTAGAGATGAGAATTGTACAGGTATTATTGCGCTATGCAGCATTGTATAAATCAGTGCCGGAAAATATGGCCTTAGGTTTTGCTGCATATCTTGTTTTTATGAAAGCAGTAAAAGCTGAAGCAGATGTTTATTATGGTAATTGTAATGGAACTGATTATCCAATTAAAGATACTAAAGCCGGATACTTTTTTGAGCAATGGAAAAAATATTCTGTGCAACAATTGGTAAAAAATGTTTTAAGTAATACCTCTCTATGGAATACTGATCTTTCTGCCATTCCGGGCTTTGCCGAAAGAGTAACTGAAAATGTGGAAGATATTTTACAATATGGTATGCTGGAAGTAATGCAAAACGAAAAAGTAAAAATTTAATATACATATATGAAGCAATTGGTTTTAAAAGTTCACCCGAAAGATAATGTATTGGTGGCTTTGCAGGATTTACAAAAAGGACAGTCCATTGAGTTTGGTGGCGAAACTTTTATTTTGCAGGATGATGTAAAAGCAAAACATAAATTTTTTACAACTGATCTACAGCCGGGAGATAAGGTAATTATGTATGCTGTGCTGGTAGGAACAGCACAAAAATTTATTGCCAAAGCAAGTTGGATGAGCACCGAAAATATCAAGCATGCGACAGAGCCCTATTTTTACCGCAATACCAATTACAAATGGACCGCACCCGATGTGTCCAAATACGCCGGTAAAACTTTTAATGGTTACCATCGCAGTAATGGTGAAGTGGGCACTTCTAATTACTGGTTATTTATCCCAACTGTTTTTTGTGAGAACAGAAACATGGATGTAATTAAAGAAGCGTTGCATAATGAATTAGGTTATGCAGTAACAGACAAATACAAGCATTATACAAAAGATTTAATCGAGGCTTACAAAGAAAGAAAAGAACTTCCTTCATTGGAGTCTTTTGCTCCCTCTCCCTTGGAGAGGGCTGAGGTGAGGTTATTCCCAAATGTTGATGGAATAAAATTTTTAAATCACCAGGGTGGTTGTGGTGGTACCAGGCAGGATGCAGGTATTTTAGGGAAGTTGTTGGCATCATACGCCAATCATCCAAATGTTGCCGGTGTTACTGTTTTAAGTTTGGGTTGCCAGCATTTACAAACGGCTGATTTTTTAAAGGAGTTAAAAAACTTCAACCCTGAATTCGATAAGCCATTGTATATATTTGAGCAACAACAATCGCAAAGTGAAGAACAATTAATTGCAGCGTCAATCAAAAAAACATTTGAAGGTTTAATTGAGATCAATAAAATTGAAAGAAAACCAGCACCGCTTTCAAAATTATGCATTGGTGTAAAATGTGGCGGTAGCGATGGATTCAGCGGTATCAGTGCCAATCCTGCTGTGGGTTATTGCAGTGATTTAGTAGTGGCGCTGGGCGGAAAAATTTTGTTGGCAGAATTTCCGGAATTATGCGGTGCAGAACAAAATTTAATTGACCGTACTATTGATGAAGAAGCGGCAAAAAAATTCATTCACTTAATGAGAACCTATAGTGAACAAGCTGAAAAAGTAGGCAGCGGTTTTCACATGAACCCTTCTCCCGGAAATATTAAAGACGGATTAATTACCGACGCTATAAAAAGTAATGGCGCTGCATTAAAAGGGGGTACATCACCGGTAGTGGATGTATTGGATTATACCGAGCCTGCAACAAAACCAGGTTTAAGTTTAGTGTGTACACCCGGTAACGATGTGGAGGCAACAACAGGCAAAGCTTCAAGCGGTGCTACCTTAATTTTATTTACTACTGGTTTGGGTACCCCAACTGGTAATCCTGTTTGCCCTACCATTAAAGTGAGTACTAACAGTAATCTTACCAAAAGAATGAACGATATTATTGATATTGATTGCGGTACTATTGTAGAAGGCGAAAAAACAATTGAACAAATGGGTGAAACCATATTGGAATATTGCATTAAAGCCGCAAGCGGCGAAGTAATACCGAAAGCAGTGTTGCTGAATCAGGATGATTTTATACCATGGAAACGGGGAGTTTCTTTGTAACAGCGTGGTTTAAAAATGAACAAAGAGATAAAAAAAACCTTGTGATTAAAATCGGTAACGTTATCCGAAACTTACGACAACGTTATCGGTAATTATTATAGCCAAATATAAAAATTGAGCATTTGGATTGTTTATCTTTCATTCTTAAAATTTAAATAACTGCATATGTCGAAAAAAGTTGTAACTCTTGGGGAAATCATGTTACGTTTATCAACCCCCGATTTTAAACGCTTTGTACAAGCGGATACATTTGATATTACTTACGGTGGCGGTGAAGCTAATGTAGCGGCTGCATTATGTAATTATGGATTGAATGGGACTTTTGTTACTAAAGTGCCCAACAATCCCATTGGCCAGTCAGCCATTAATCATTTGCGTCGTTATGGAGTAGATACACAATTCATAGCAAGAGGTGGGGAACGCCTGGGGATTTATTTTTTAGAGACCGGGGCATCTATGAGGGCGTCTCAGGTAGTGTACGATAGAGCTCATGCATCCATATCTGAAGTAGATGCCAGCGAATTTGATTTTGATAAAATTCTTGATGGTGCAAGCTGGTTTCATACCACCGGTATTACACCTGCATTAAGCGATAAAGCTGCGGCACTTACTCTGGCAGCTTTAAAAGCTGCAAAATCTAAGGGTATTACAACAAGCATCGATTTAAATTTCCGTAAAAAATTATGGGCAAAAGAAAAAGCACGGGAAGTAATGACCAGGCTTTGCGAATTTGTTGATGTATGTATAGGTAACGAAGAAGACGCTGATTTGTGTTTAGGGTTTAAAGCAGCTGATACTGATGTTACCAAAGGAAAATTAAACTTAGATGGGTTTAAAGACGTATTTCAACAAATGAAAGCAAAATTCGGATTCAAATTTATTGCATCTTCTTTAAGAGAAAGCCATAGTGCCAGCGATAATGGCTGGAGTGCATTAGTATACGACGGTACAGATTTTTATCATACAAAACAGTATGAAGTAAGAATAGTAGATCGTGTAGGTAGCGGCGATTCTTTTGCCAGCGGTTTAATTTACGGATTGGTAACAGGTATGTCCATGCCTGAAGCCGCAGAGTTTGGAGTGGCTGCCAGTGCATTAAAACATACTATCCCCGGCGATTTAAATCATGCAACGTTAAGTGATGTAAAAGAATTAATGAAAGGAGACGGCAGCGGAAGGGTACAACGTTAAAGCCCCCTGTCCCCCTGAAGGGGGAACTTAGAATGCAACAATATTATTTAATTAAAATGCTTTAAAGAAAAATGATAGTAGATACAGTTTCTAATGCGCTTAAATATTTTTGTGTTCATCCATTATTTGAAAAAGCATTTGAATTCATAAATGCTACAGATCTTACTACTGAGCCCGATGGTAAATTAGATATTTCTGAAGGATTAAAAGCCATTTTCTCAAATAAACCCGGAGTAACAGCGGAGGCATCGGTTGCAAAGTTTGAATGTCATAACAAATATATAGATATACAACTTTGTATAAAAGGTATTGAAACGATTGGTTGGAAGCCCAGGGAAAAATGTGTAGTAGAAAACGGAGGCTACAATCCTGAAAAAGATGTACAGTTGTACAACGAACAACCGGATATGTTTTTTCAATTAACTGATGGGCAGTTTGCAATTTTCTTTC
>JAYSTT010000126.1:0-1695 GCA_043719495.1 Ferruginibacter sp.
GGGAAAAACAAGGGCCGAAGTTTTACAATCCCTGCCCGCCAATTCAATTCAGCGCATTGAAGTTATTACCAATCCATCTGCACGTTTCCGGCCCGATGGTACTTCGGGCATCATTAATATTGTACTTAAAAAAAATACAAAGTTGGGTTGGAACGGAACCGTTACAGCCAATGCAGGTAATAAAGACCGCTACAACGGAAACATATCGCTTAACTATAACCCCGGTAAAATAAATTTATTTGGGAGCTATAGTTTAAGACAGGATAACAGGAAACGTACAAATAAAATTAACAGGGTATATTTTGATTCTGCCGGCAAACTGAGCAGTTATTATAATGAGACAAACCTCTCGAAACTAAGGCCGGTTACGCATTTTGCAAACCTGGGCATGGATTATACTTTTAATGAACGAACCAGCTTTGGTATCAGTGGCGATTATTATAACAGAAAACTTACCAAACATGATATTGTAAATAAATTTACTTACAACCCTCAAAATATTTTAACAGAAAACTACGACAGGTTCAGATACGATCCTGAATTTGAAAAGCAAACAAGTGTTGCTGCATTCTTTTTACATAAATTTAAAAAGGAGGACCACGAACTGAATATTGAGTTTAATAATTCCATATCAAACGAAGCAGAAAATAATCACTATTGGAACCAGTATTACCTGCCTGTAAAACCCACTGCCCTGGATAACACCTTAATAAAACAGGCAGATAATGAGAACCAGTTAACCATTGATTATACTTTACCCATCAATGAAAGCAGTAAGCTGGAAGCAGGCTACGATGGCTCCTTCAATAAAAAAAATCTTGATTTTTACGGAGAATATTATGATACTGCCCGGCACACATTTATAAAAGATATTGTAAAAACAAACCTGTTTTTATACAAGGAAAGCATACAGGCCATTTATGTAACCTATCAAAAAAGTTATAAGGCTTTTGGTTACGAAGCAGGGCTGAGAGGTGAACTGGTTAACATTAAAGGCAATTTAGTAACCATAGATTCACTGATAAAAAATAATTATTTTAAACTTTATCCTACGCTGCATTTGAGTTATGAAATTGATGATGACCATGAACTGCAGTTAAATTACAGCAGGCGCATTAACAGGCCCGATCCTGAGGAATTAAATCCATTTCCTGAATACCGTGATCCCCGTAACCTGCGGGCCGGGAATCCAAAACTGCTGCCCGAAATTATTAACTCTGTTGAATTTGGTTATAAATGGCAGAACAAAAATTATTCATTTGTGCCCAGCATATATTACAGGTACCGTACCAATGGTTTTACAGAAGTTATAAAACCCATCAACGATTCTACTTTATTAACCACTTCCGAAAACCTGGCTAAAGATAAATCTGCCGGGCTGGAGTTGATATTTTCGGCCAAAGTAAAAAAAATATTTACCGGCAATGTAAGCGGCAATATTTTTTACAGCCAGATCGATGCTTCCAACCTGGGTTATTCTCAAAGCAAATCAATAGTTTCTTTCAGCACCAATATTAATACCACATTTACGGTTTTTAAAAACAACATGATCCAGTTAAGTGCCAATTACCGTTCGGCAAGATTAACGCCGCAGGGCAAATCGTATCCCCGGTTTGTGGCAAATATTGGTATGCGGCAGGATATGCTGAAAAAGAAGCTGGCTTTAACGTTTACCATATCAGATATATTTGCATC
>JAYSTT010000127.1:0-1695 GCA_043719495.1 Ferruginibacter sp.
TTTTTCATTTTAATTTATTTTAGTCTTTAACATTATTTAAAACCCAACATTTAAACCTATCTGGTAAGATTTTAGGTTTGGCATTGAATTATGATCTACCCCTCTTTCGAGTGAAGAATTTACACTGCCCGAACTAACTTCCGGATCGAACCCGGTGTATTTGGTTATTGTAAACAGATTTCTGCCACTCAACACCAATTGAAGTTTTGTAAATAGCCGTTGCTTAAACAATTTGGCAAAATCGATTCCGATATTTGCATTACGCAAACGTGCAAAAGATGCATTTTCATAAAAATAATCCTTTGTATTGTTCCTTGCACCATTTCGGCTGCCAAACTTGTCGGCGTAGGCACTTCTGTAAAAAGATGTATAAGCACCGCTTACTCCATTAATAGTTACAGGTTTATCATAATCGCTATGAATACCATCTCTGTACATCCACTCCTTAGTTTGATTATACAAATGGCTGCCATAAATCCAATCTAACTGGAATCCAACGGTTAAAAAATCTTTATAGGTAAAAGAGTTTATAAAAGATGCGTTAAACTTAGGATTGGGATCGCCAAAAGCAAAATTTTCATTTGTAAACATAATGCCTTTATAAAGCGTATCCACTAAATAACCATCCACTATTTGGTATTTTCCGTAATCGGCTTTTGGGATATAAGGAGTACCATCCATCTTTAATTCTTCTACACTTCTAAGGGCTTTTGAACCAAATATCTGCCCTATCTTTGTTCCTTCCTGAAGAACCAATCCGGTACTTCCTCCACCAAAAGTGATAGTAATGGGTGGGCCAAGAACTTTGGTAACCATACTTGTTTGATGAGACCAGTTTGTGGTAAAATCCCATTTAAGTTTTTTGCCGGTATAAACAGCAGTGTTTAATGAAAACTGTACTCCATTAGAGGCCAGGGAAAGCGCATTATCTTTAACAGAAGCACCGCCGGTTGAAGGGGCTATAGGTGAATTATAAATTACTCCATCACTTTTTCTATCCCAATACACAGCCGTAAAATTAAGGCCACTAAACCACTTTGCTTTTCTTAAATTAAGCGTAACATCTGTTCCTATTTCAAGTTCCTTAGAAACTTCTACATTTAAATCCTTATTGCGCAAAACACCCGGAGCAATATAGGTTAATCCATCGCCAAGGTTTTTTGTAGAAGGTGCCGGATACCTGTCAAAAGCAAAAGGTTGAATACCGGCTTCTCCGTAAGCGGCTCTAAGTTTCCATTCTGATATTAATTTTGCAAACCCCATGTTTTTCCAAAAACCAAAACTTGAAGGGCGTATATAAACATCGCCTCTGGGGAAAGTTTGTGGCCTTGAGCCGGCACCAAATGCAGATGAATAATCGGTTCTAAACCCACCTGAAAACCCGCCATAATCACCAAAATCGAATTTTTGATTTACCAGGTAACCATAGGTTACAAAAGGAGTTACCCTTTCAAAATCCACAGCCTGTTTTTTTGTTTGAGCCATATTAAAAATCAGATTATGTGCCGGTACCCCAATGCCATAAGTTGTATTTTCGTACAGGTTATTTTTTCTGTAATCATAAGAAACCTGGGTACTTGAATAAAGCGGGAATCTGAGCTTTAATTCTTTTTCAAAATCAACTTTTACATACGCTGTTGCAATAAAATTCTGAAACAGGTTGGTTGTAGTAAATTTATTAATTTCTCCTTCATT
>JAYSTT010000128.1:0-1693 GCA_043719495.1 Ferruginibacter sp.
CATTCTGTAACTTCCAATGCAGCCGCAACAATACTTACTGCATTATTAGGAGATAATTTTTCCTTTACCGATAAAACAGAAATACCTTTTGGCAACAGCACAAGAACGTTTAATTCTTTTTACGAAGCAGCATTACAATCATCCAGCAGCCGTGTATATGGTGGTATACACTATCCTGAAACAGCACGTATCAGTGTGTTGCAGGGAAAGGCTGTAGGAAAAAATGTTTTAAGATTATTATACGCTGCGGCAGTTATTAAATAATTTTTATGTCAAAAAATTCTCCTCTTTTTTTGTTTTTGTTATCTGCACTTGTATTTAATGTAAATGCCCAGCAAAAAAAGTTTACACTTTTACCTTCTTCAAATACTGGCATTACTTTTAGAAACGATATTGCAGAAGACCCTACTATGTTTATGTACCTCTACGAAAACTTGTATATAGGTGGCGGCGTAAGTATTGGTGATATTAATAATGATGGATTACCCGATATTTATTTTTCATCCACCAGGGGATACAACAAGTTGTATTTAAACATGGGCAATTTTAAATTTCAGGATATTACGGCAACAGCGGGAGTTAATGGTGGTGAAGGAATTAAAACCGGTGTAAACATGGTAGATATTAATAGCGATGGATATTTAGATATCTTCATTTGTAAATCTGGGTTTAAAGATCCCAAACTCCGTAAGAAAATTTTGTACATCAACAACCGCAACTTAACGTTTACAAACAAAGCGGCAGAGTATGGTTTAGAAGATGCCAGTTTTACCATTCAATCTTACTTTTTTGATTACGATAACGATGGTGATAAAGACGTTTTTTTTGTAAATCACCTGGATGATTTCAGTAAATCAATGACCATTCCTGCCAGGATGGAAAATGGTAAATTAGTTTATGTGGAAGATACTACCACAGTTTACACAAGCGATAGATTATTTGAAAATAAAGGAGGGAAATTTATTGATGTTACAAAAAAAACAGGCCTTATAACTCATGCTTTTGGCTTAAGTGCATCGCTTGCAGATATTAATAATGACGGGTGGACAGATATTTATGTTGCTAACGATTTTAATAAGCCCGATTTTATTTTTATAAATAATAAAAACGGCACGTTTAGCGATAAACTAACCACATATTTAAGCCACACCAGTTTTTCAGCAATGGGATCCGATATTGGTGATATTAACAACGATGGGCTTGAAGATATTTATGTGGTAGATATGGCAGTGGAAGAACCAAAAAGGCAAAAGCAATTGTTTGCTGTAAACCAGAACTACGATAAGTTTCAACTGATGCTGAAGTTTAATTTATTTTATCAGTATCCCCGAAACAGCTTACAAATTAATAATGCAGATGGAACTTTTAGTGAAATTGCCAACCACGCCGGTGTTGCAGAAACAGAATGGAGCTGGGCACCCTTATTGGCTGATTTTGATAACGATGGCTGGAAAGATATTTACTCCGCCAATGGAGATGTAGATTATCTGGGAGCGAACGCCAAGCAATCCGACTCCATGTTCCGGAATCTGGAAGGGACACGCTTCGAAGATGTCTCCGCTTCCATGGGAGCATCGTTTCTACGCAAGGGCTACCACCGGGGCGCGGCGTTTGGCGACCTGAATAACGATGGTTCTCTCGATGTGGTCGTGACCGGCCTCAACGAACGTCCGCGCATTCTCATGAATGCGGG
>JAYSTT010000129.1:0-1691 GCA_043719495.1 Ferruginibacter sp.
AATTCCTTTAAGGCACCAGGCCCGGCTTAAATTCAAACCGTCCAGGTGAACCAGCTTCCCGTCAGTTCTGTCTTTTACTTTTCCGGGTTCAATCTTTAAATTTTTATCAAATAATTGGGGCATAAATTTTTTCAGCCAAATTCTAAATTGAGGTAGAGGTAAAACCTTTCTCATTAAGTCGGCTTCTTCCAGGCAAGGGCTTAAAAAATCGCTGCCACCCGGCTCCCAGTTAAATGGACAATCTTTATCTGCTGTATAAAAACGCCTGGCTGCATTTTCAATGGCTTTTATTAAAGCACTGTCTTTTTGATGGCTGGCATAATCATACATCATACTTAATCCAAAAGCCAGGTTGCTGTGTTCACCCACTCTTATAGGGTAAACCAATTTATCTAAATAGTTAATGGTAAGGTTGGAAAGTTCTGTGGCCAGTGGTTGTAAGGCTATTGCCCATTTTTTTGCATCAGCATCATTCCAGTTTTGCAGTTCATCCTGTAGTTGCAGCAACCAAGCCCAGCCATAGGTGCGTTCAAAACTTTTGTTATCTTTCGATTTAAATAATTGCAGTTCCTGTTGAATATTAACCACTGTAAAATGGCTATTGAATAGCTGCCTTATTTGTTCTGCCTCTGCAATATTGGGAAACAATTTAAGTAAACGCACAAGCATCCAGTGTCCATGTACACTGCTGTGCCAGTCGAAACAACCAAAAAAAGCAGGGTGATAATTTTTTGGAGCTGAAACCAAACTGGAATCGCTAAATGTAATACCTGTTTTATAGGGGAACTGTTTTTCAGCACAACGCAACGGCAGCTTTACAAAATGAGCTGCACCGGTTAACGTAAGCACTATCTGTCCGTTTCTTTTTTCGTAATGTGTTTCCTGTGCTTTGCAAAATAAAACCTTTGCAAAACTTAAAAAGAGAAATAAAAATATTTTACCCGTCATCTTGTTTATTTTTGGTTATTAAAAATAGCATTTATTTTTTCATCCTACTATTCCATATCGCCGCTTAATGAAACAGCCTTGCTGGTTTCATTTGAAAATAACATTGATGAAAGCATCAATAAAAAAGTAATGGCCTTGCATCAGGCATTTGAAGAAAATAATTTTAAAGGATATGTAGAAGCTGTGCCGGCTTATGCATCACTTGCAATTTTTTATGATGTGGCAGTTGTAGCAGAAAACCATTCCATAAAAACTACAGTTTTTGATATTGTAAAAAGTTTGGCGGAAAAAATAATAAGTGAAATAAACTTAAGTGAAGAAGTTAAAAGAAAAATTATTGTTATTCCTGTTTATTACAACGGAGAAGATTTAGATGTTGTGGCAAAGCACCATCAGCTTTCTCCTCAACAAGTAATAGATATTCATACTTCAAAAACATACCGGGTTTTTATGATTGGTTTTCTTCCTGGATTTGCATACATGGGTAAAGTAGATGAACGCATTGCAACCCCACGTTTATCCTCTCCAAGAACAAATGTAAAGGCTGGAAGTGTGGGCATTGCAGGATTTCAAACTGGTATTTATTCAATTGAATCACCAGGGGGCTGGCAGTTAGTAGGGCAAACACCCATTAAAATTTTTGATAAAGAAAAACCCAACCCCTGTTTATTTAATGCGGGAGATGAAATACAATTTATATCTATCAGCAAAGAAGAATTTGAAAAACGCAATGAGTATTAAAA
>JAYSTT010000130.1:0-4121 GCA_043719495.1 Ferruginibacter sp.
TAAACACGCTTTATTCAGATGAATTTCAGGCAAAATTAAAAAGCCTGAAAAAAAAGGAATTTGAAAGAAATAAAGAGTTGGATAAATTAGAAAAAGGAGTTGTTTTTACGGGGAGGCGCCATGGGCGCCAACATGAATCGGAAGCAGATTCTATGGCTTTGGTATTTATGAAAAGCACCGGTTTTGATGCAGCAGAATCTATAGCTTGCCTTAAAATACTGGATAATATTGACAAAGACACTTATAATTCGGAAGAAGGTTTACGTACCCTTTTCAATTTTACAGATTACCCTTTTCAAAATAAATGGCTAAAAAAAGAAGAAGCATTTTTTGCTGTATCTATAGATAATAAAGAAATGGATAAAGAAGAAGATTCCTTAAAAACTCATCCCGATTGTAAAATAAGAATAGTAAAAATAATCCCGGCTGTTGAAAAAATAAAAACTCCTGCTGCAAATAAATTTGTGGTGGATGAAGCTGAATTTAAAAAATTGCAACAGCTGTTTTCTTTTGAAATATTGCCTTTCTGTTTTAACAGCAAGCGCATAAGCCGTTGTCTTTATCATGCCATGGAATTGTATAAACAGTATCCTGATAATGCTTATATTGTATCCAGTATTGGTAAATGTTTTAATTTATTTTACGAACACCAGAAAAATCATACTTTAAATAATATTGTAAGCCTTCCCTCTCCCCTAGGAGAAAAAAATTATAATACACTGCTAGAGTTTATTCAAAATATAAAATTGCAGGATATGGCAGCAATTGGTTATTTTTTTTTAAAACAACACGAAAATCAGTTTGGGGCTGATAATGATTTTAAAGACACTTTTAATAAAAGTAAGGCCAACATAAATAGTCACTAATTAAACCCATTATTAAATCATAAAAAATGAAAATGAAAATTTTAAAGCTGCTTACAGTAATAGGCTTTTTACTAATAGGTAAAACCAATTTTGCCCAGGGGAAACTCACCATAGAAAATGTTCGCCAGATTTATATCCGCAACTCCGGCGAAATTATGGATGGCGAAGAACTGAAAGGATATTTTACTTTTTATGTTTCCGATAAAATTGATAAAAAAACCAATCAATATACTGTTCAGATTGTAGATAATAATTTAAATAAGATAAAAGACATCGTTTTTGAAGATGATAAAAATGTTGAAATATTGGAATCCAGTTATAATGGTAATTCTATTATGTTTTTATTTTTTAATGATAAAGAAAAAACTTTGGAATACAGGGCTTATGGTTTTGATGGCAAACAAAAATCGAGTTATACCAAAGAATTAACCAAGCGCAGCAGAAATTTAATTGAGCAAACCTATGGAAGCAAAAGCGAAGAGGGGTCAAACGAAGCCTTATTTAGCGTAGGCGACAAAGGATTTACAACTGTTTTTCCGGTAAAAGAAGGGAAATATTATAGCTATGAGGTAAACTTCTTTTTTACAGACCAGCGCAAACAGTGGGTTTATGAAGCGGCAGAAGAACAGGAAGATAAATGGTGCAATGCTTTGTATTTAGGTGCCACAGAGTCTACTATTTTATTTGAAGTAGTAAAACAAAAAAGGCTACTTGGCGGCCAACCCCATTCCTGGTTGTTGGGCCTGGATATTAATACCGGTAAAAAAACATTTGAAATATCTACCGAAGCGGAGGATTATAAATTTTATCCGATGAATACTTCTATCATTGCGGGCTCTTCTGATATTTTATTATTAGGCACTTATTATGAGCCTGATGGCAAAGTAATGAAAGATGCCAGCCTTGGCCTTGCAGCATGGACAATTAACGGTACAGGAAAAATTATTTCAAAAAAATACAACTCCTGGGAGAATGAAATTGGCAAGTATCTTTCTACAGATAAAAAAGGCAGGGTGGCTGATATAGGGTATATCTATTTTCATAAAGTGTTGCAAACAAGTGATGGCAATTTTTTTGCCATTGGCGAAGGATATAAAAAAGTAGTTAGTGGACTTGGGGTAGCGGCTAATATTTTAAGTGGCCTTGGGGGTGGCAGGTCCAATATCAGTACTTTTAAAATTAAAATTACGGATCTGGTTACAATTCAGTTTAACAACAAATTTGATGTAAAGGCCGCACAGATCTATGATAAAAATAACAACAGCATTGAGCTGCCTGCAGGCTCAGGCTACCTTTCTCCGCACACAATGGCAATAATGATAAAAGCATGGCGGGCATTTGACTATGATTTTACACAAACCAATAAGGAACATACCCGTTTTTCAGTGGGATATCATGACTATGAAAGAAGTAAAGATTTTAAAGGGCAAACTTTTAACTCTGTTACCTATGATGCCGGCAAAACCACCACTGACAGAATTGAACTGATTTCAAAAGCTAAATGGTTAAGGGTTTTTCCTGCAAAAACGGGGTCGATAATGATTATGGAATATTTTAAAAAGGATAAGCGCCTTGAATTCAGATTAGAAAAAATGAACTAACCCTTCTCTAATAATAAAAAAGTCGCCCACTAATTAGTGAGCGGCTTTTTTTATGTTGATAGTTTTAGTTACCACGGATATTTATTCTCCGCAATCATTTTATCTGCAATTCTTCTACGGGCATCTTTACTGTTAAATGGCTCAGTTTTAGTAAAACGTTTTAAACCCAGCAACATCATGCGCTGTTCATCGCCGCCAGCAAAAGCATTAATGGCTTCCTTACCTGCTTTGTTTACTTTATCCACCGCATCATTTAAATAACAGCGCATCATATCTATTTGCATTTGTGATACGGCCTCACCTTGTTTATCGGCTAATTTCATTACACGCAATAAAGTACTTTCCGCTTCAAATGTTTCAATGGCCATGTCTGCAATGTTCATCAGTATTTCCTGCTCATCATTTAACTTCATCATCAATTTTTGTACTGCTGCGCCTGCCACCATTAAAATACATTTCTTCATATTTACAATAGTCTTGCGTTCTTTGGCAAATGCAGTATCATCGTCATTGCCAAATTCAGGTATGCTCATCAACTCCTTACTAACTGCCATGGCTGGCCCCATTAAATCCAGTTTGCCTTTCATGGCTCTTTTTAAAATCATATCTACTGTAAGCAGGCGGTTAATTTCATTGGTGCCTTCGTAAATTCTGTTTATGCGGCTGTCCCTGTAACCCCGGCTGGCAGCATACTCATCGCTAAAACCATTACCACCATGTATCTGAACCCCTTCGTCAACTACATAATCCAAAACTTCGCTGCCATGTACTTTTAATATAGCACACTCCACAGCATATTCTTCAGCGGCACCCAATAATGCTTCATTAAATGGTTTACCTGCAGCAGCTAATTCCAATTCTTTATCATCTACCCATTTGCTGGTACGGTATAAAGCACTTTCGCTTGCAAAAATGCGAATGGCCATTTCTGCCAGTTTATATTTTATTGCACCAAAATTTGCAATGGGTGTTTTAAACTGTTCTCTTGTTTTAGCATACTCTACCGAATTGGTAACTGACATTTTTGCTCCCCCCAAAGCAGCAGCACATAATTTTAAACGGCCAATATTTAAAATATTAAATGCAATGATGTGGCCCTTTCCCACTTCACCCAACAAATTTTCAACGGGTACTTTACAATCCTGAAAATATAGCTGAACGGTTGAAGATCCTTTAATGCCCATCTTATGTTCTTCAGGTCCCTGCGTAAAACCTTCCATTCCACGTTCTAAAATAAAAGTGCTGAATTTATCGCCATCAATTTTTGCAAACACTGTATATACATCAGCAAAGCCGCCATTGGTGATCCAGCATTTCTGTCCATTTAAAATATAGTGTTTACCATCGGCAGAAAGTACTGCACTTGATTTTGCTCCCAATGCATCACTGCCACTGTTGGGCTCCGTTAGCCCGTAAGCTCCTTTCCATTCTCCACTTGCCAGTTTTGGAATATATTTTTTCTTTTGCTCTTCTGTTCCAAAATACAGAATAGGCAAAGTACCAATACCGGTATGTGCTGCAATAGCAACACTAAAAGAAAAGCCGCCACCCAGGCCCTCATTTACCAATGTAGAAGTAATAAAATCTTTACCCAGTCCTCCCAAATCTTCGGGAACACTGCTGCCCAATAAACCCTGTTCACCGGCTTTTACCA
>JAYSTT010000014.1:0-1867 GCA_043719495.1 Ferruginibacter sp.
GGCGCTGTAAACAACGCTAATGGCCCTGTCTTATCCTGATGCACCTGCAGGCATACTGCACCTCCTGTTACATGTACAAAAGCAGAAGCAAGGCCCGAAAAAATGATCGCCGTTTCGGCATTGATAAAAAATAACAGTATTGATACCGGCAATAAAGTAATTGATGCTGCCGCAAATAATTTGATTTGCTTTTTATAATCTAGCCAAAACCCAACAGGCAGTTGCCCCCCAAAGCCAATGATGGAATAAATAACAATGAGTAAAAAACTATTTTCAGCCTGATGATGATAAGTGTAATTAGCCAGCATAAAGCCAGCTGCAAAATCGTTGAGGCCATGAAGCAAACCCCATAAAAGAGGTTGGAGGTTTGTTATTGATTGTTGGTTGTTGTGAAGCAATTTTATAAATATTGGTTTAAAATTATTCCGATACCGTAACTGAAAGCGTTTGCTGTAAAACCTAATGCCAGTGCTTTTTTCCAATTACATTGCAACAAAATATAATAGCCAATGCTTTCAATTATTGCCACGCCAATTTCTAAAATATTTATATCAGCTGTGCTGTAAAAAAGTAAAATATGCAATACCGGCCAGGTAAAAAGATTCAGGAGAAATCCAATAAGCAAAGCAAATTTCCACTCTTTTTTAAAAAATAAAATAACAACAGGCAACTCAATTATCAATGTTAAAGCAAAATAAAACCAGACTGGCATTATTTGTTCCTGTTTTTTCTTTTTTTGAAAAAATATATCAGCAGTATTAAAGCTGCAATGGGCAGTATTACAAAAAGAAAAGATAATCCCAGTAAAGCTTCTATGGGTACCCCATCCAATAAAACCGGCAATACTTTCATTTGGCTGCTTTTTGTTTTTTACGCCATATAAAAATACCTACAATAGCCCCTGTGGCCACTAAAGCCATAACTACCAAAATAACAATACTCCGTCCATGTTCCTGTAAAAACGTTTCCTGTGCTACATCCAATAAAATGAATTTCATTGTTTAAAATTTTAGTGAAAATAGTTCTATTATTCAGAAAGTGCAATACTCGATGACACTTTGCTGAATTGCAGATTGGGAATAACCAGGAAGTTTAAGAAGGGTATTATTTTTTTTGTTTCGTTTTTAACTCAGTTAGTTCATTTTTCAATCTGTCTATTAATTCTTTTGTTAAAAATTACAAAAATACCCTGCCGCTCATAAAAAAAGTAAGGCACTTTAATTTGCCGGGCTTATTTTTACACGAACGTTTTCGTATTTTAACTGCTTATTTATGAGAAAACTTACACTTAGTTTATTTTTAATTGCTGTTGCTTTTGTTACCAAGGCACAAGTAAAAGGCACTGTAATTGACAGTGCCAGCAAAAAACCAATTGATAAAGTTGTAGTTGGCCTGGTGATAAAAAGTAAACCTACCGATACCACTTATACATTTACCAGCGAAAAAGGAGAGTTTAGTTTTGATGTAGTACCAGCGGGTAATTTTTCCATTATTATTTCAAACAGCGGCTTTGGCACTGTTGCCAAATTTGTACCTGTAAAACAACAGGAGAAAACCATTAATATTGGTACAGTTATTTTAGCTACCCGTGCAAAATTGTTAGATGAAGTGATTGTTCTTTCTGCCCCAATTATAGTTAAAGAAGATACTGTGGAATATAATGCCGATGCCTTTAAAACCAAAGAGGGTGCAGTGGTGGAGGATCTTTTAAAAAAATTACCCGGCATTGAAGTGGATAAGGATGGCAATGTAAAAGCACAGGGCAAAAACGTAACAAGGGTAAAGGTTAATGGTAAAGATTTTTTTGGCGGCGATTTAAAAACTGCCACTAAAGAATTACCTGCCAATATTGTAGATAAAATTCAGG
>JAYSTT010000131.1:0-9970 GCA_043719495.1 Ferruginibacter sp.
TTTATAAAAAGTGCTTATTTAAATCATGCGGTGATGAATGCTTTTGATTCCATGATTGCAAAAGACAGTTTTCCGATGTATACTTTGTTTTTTGATTTAAACCCATCACAATTGGATATTAATGTGCATCCTACCAAGCAGGAAATAAAATTTGAAGACGAAAAAATTGTATATGCCTTTGTTCAATCTGCAGTAAAACATGCCCTGGCACAATTCAGCATTACCCCTACTTTAGATTTTGACCTGGATATTTCTATACAGCAATTAGATGCAGTTAGTAAACCTTTTACTGATGAAAAAAAATCAAACGCAACATCCTCTTTATTGTACAGTACATTCACCAAAAAAAATCAATCACATTTTATTGAAAGTAAAAGTGAATTAAAACACTGGAAAGATTTTTATGAACCCGAAAAAAAGTTGACTGATAGCCATGGGTTGTTAACGGAAGTAGCTTCTTCTAAAGGGCAACAGCCTTTACATTCCGAAACAAACAACCAGCGGCCAAGCACTGATAATCTTTCTCAACTTCACAATAGCTACATTATTGCACAAACAAATAAAGGATATTTTCTTTTTCATCAGCAAAATGCACACGAAAGAATTCTATACGAACAGTTTGCTGCTGCTGTGGATGGAAAACCAATTGCTGCACAACGCAGTTTGTTCCCCTCAACTTTAGAACTTTCTGTAACAGATGCAGTGCTGATTGCTGAATTGATGCCCGACCTAAATCATTTGGGTTATTTATTAGAACCCTTTGGCAATAATACTTTTGTAATACAGGGCTCTCCGGCAGATGTGGTTGAAGGAAATGAAAAGATAGCGGTTGAAAAAATACTGGAGCAATACAAGCATTTCAGCAACGACCTTAAATACAGTAAACGGGAAAAATTATTACGATCAATGGCACTGCAGCAGTCTGTTAAAACCGGGATAGGTTTAGGAGAAAAAGAAATGAAAGCATTGGTGGATGATCTGTTTAATTGTGCCACACCTAACATCACTCCAAATGGTAAACCTACTTATCTTGAATTTAAAAAAGAGGAGTTGGATAAAATGTTTGGGAGATAAGTACACTTTGCGCCTGAGGGAATTTTAGGAAAAAATATTAATTTGTTACCAGGTGATTATGTCAATCAAAATTTACATTTGTGTTGCTGGCCAAAGGTTTTTTCTCATCTTCTAAGAAATATAACAGTTTACCCAGCATTTCTTTATACTGTATTGTTTTGCCATGTTGTGTTTCAATATTTATGTATCTCCTGTTTTGTTCTCCATAATATACACTTAGCGAACCATCTTTGTATACTTTTATATTATCCTGTAAAATACTGTTGTAACCCAGGGCCGACATTTTATTATAGATTGTTTCATCTGTAGTAAGTGTAATATCATCAATATCCTGCCAGTTGTCGGCATATACCTGGCTTGCATCATTTTGCCTTTTACCGCCAGGCAGATAACTCTTAACAGAAAAATCGCCATCTGTATTATTATGTAAAGCTATTACGCAGGAAATACTGTCAGGGACAAGTTGCAAAAGTTGAGCAGCAAATTTTTCCACTTCAATTACAGCAAGAGGATTTTTTTTTCCTTTTGTTTTCAACGTAAGTTCAATACCTGTTCGGGAAAATATCCTGTTGGGGTCAAATGAATATACTGCACCTTTAAATGGGAAACTGATAATGCGTTGAGCATTATTTTCAATCTTTATTAGTATTCCTCCTGTTTGTTCTAAAACCAAACGTGCCGCTTTTACTGCTGTTACTTCATCATCATGTAAGTTAATACAACAAGTACTTACTGATTGGCCATATTGAAACACTTTAAGTGAAATGGTTCTATCACCCAGTTTATGAATTATGGTTTTTTCCGAAGGTATAAAAGCTGCTGTATTTGTGGCGTGGTAAATACTTTCGGGATTATTTATTCCGAATATTGTGGTTGTTAATGAAACTAATAAGGCAAGACCAGACATTAGGATGTTAAAATTTGCAGTAAATATATTTATAAATTTTCAGTTAGCTGCATAAAATAAACAATTGTTTAAAAAACTGTACTTGCATCTGCTGTATTTACAATAAAAAAAGTCCTGCAACATTTATGTTGCAGGACTTTTTATTACATAACCCCCATGGTTATAATTTATTGAACCTTGCATAACAGATTTTACCACCATACTTAACTTTAATGGTATATAACCCCGGTACAAGATCATTAACATTTACTGTAACTAAATTATTTCCAGCAACGCCCTGCTGATGTTTTTCTTTTACCAGGACATTTACTGTATTATAAATATAAGCATCAATCATACCCTGTTGAGCTAAAAATACATTTACATTTATAAGATTACTGGTTGGGTTGGGATAAGCCTGCAATTCACAAACATTGCTCAACACATTTTCTATTCGGATAACCTGGCAATACTCTTTTACACAACCACCTAATGTTATTGCTTTTAAGCAAACCCTGTAATAACCTGTATCATGAAATACATACACCGGGTTATTCTGGTGTAATATTACCGGAGGAGTTGATGCAGGAGAAAGTTTGGTTATCGTCCAGGTTTGATCGAGTATTGGCCAGTTTGCGTTAGCATAGAAATAAATTTTATTGGGTACCAGCGGATCTCTTTGGTAAACAAAACTTACATTAATGTTATCGCAATTAATTTGTGGCAATACCCTGATTTCTTTACATGTAGTACTGGTACAATTTGGACCACGCCATGCTGTTAGACATGCAGTATATAATCCAGGTTGGGCATACCGGTGAGTTGCAATAGGGTCATGGCTACCTGTACCATCGCCAAATGTCCAGGTATAAACAATATCATTACTGATATACTCAGGTATAAATTTATATTTCTGATTATCGTTGCTGAATTTTTCAAATTTAAATTTTGATATATCCTGGCATGCTGGTGGAGGATTTGGAATAACAACTGTATCACATTTCTCCTTTATGCAATTAGGTTCTGTTTGTACAGTTAGGCAAACCCTGTAAGTGCCTGGTTGTGCATATTCATGTACTGCATTCCATGTTCCTGCATAGGTACCATCTCCAAAACTCCATTTTGCAATAGCATTGGCAGTAGTAGTAAGCGTTAAATTGGTAAAATAAACTTTACGTACATTAACAGAATCTCTGTGTATGCTAAAGTTTACCTGTATGTTGCAAGGTGATTGTACTATAATAAGTTTACAAATTTCTTTTACACATGCTGTTATTCCACCTGCAGTATTAGCCTTTTTTACTCTTAAACAAACAGAGTAAACACCTGGTTGTGTATAATTATGTGTAGGATTTGCAACGTTGGGGTCGCTCTGAACACCATTAACAGTACTTCCGTCACCAAATGTCCAGCGAACAGAATCGGTTACAGCAGTAGGCGTACTTAAATTAGTAAATTTAATACGTAGTGGATGAGCCGGATCAGGCTGAGAACTGAAGTTGGCTACCAGGTTACATGGCGAAGTAACTATAACAGTTTTGCATATTTCACTAACACATGGCGCAGTACCAATCGAATTGTTTTTCTTAACTCTTATACAAACATTGTAAGTACCGGCATTGGGATATACATGTGTGGGGGACGAAAGATTGCCCACCAAACCAGATGCTGCTGCTGTGCCATCACCAAAATTCCATCTTATAGAATCTGTAGGATCATTAGGTAATGATTGATTTTGAAAATTTATCGTATTCCAGTTTGTAGAACTTACAGACCATGTAAAATATGCCTGTAAATTACAAGCAGTGGTTTGTTGAATAAGAATAACTTTTGTAACTGAATCCCTGCATATTTCTACTCCATTTGGATTATGCTTTATTATATAATGTTTTACATTGTAGCTGCCTGCTGCTGCATAAGTGTGTGTTGCTGTAGCTGAAGATACAGTGCTGCCATCACCAAAACTCCAATAGTGTATTGTATTACTGGCCTCACCAATCATAACAGGCGTAAACTGAACAGTGAAGTTGCTGATGGTAAAATTAAAATCAGCGTTACAGGGCGGTGTAGTCTGGGCTTTGGATGTAAAACCAAATGCTGAGAGTACAAGCAGCAAAAGTGTAATAATTTTTTTCATAATAAACATTTTTGGTTTAGATTAAAATGGTTTCTCGTTTTATATAAAGTAGATACCACAACTTTTGGTTGTGTTGCCTGAGGGGTGGAAAAATTTAATATTTTTCTTTTATCTGCTGTAAAAATTGCTCTACAGCCCTGCGTACCGGTGTGGCGCCGGTTATATAGTTATTAACTAATATGGAGAATAGCAGCAATTTGCCTTTATTTGTAATTAAATAACCGCTTAATGCACAGTTATTACTTAAGGTACCAGTTTTTGCAAAAATAAAACCTGTATTTTTTTTGTAGTAAGAGGTTAAAGTGCCTTCGCCGCCGGTGGGTAAAATTACTTTCATCCTTTCAAACCCAAATTCATTTTTCATTTTATTGAGAATATATACAAAACTTTGAGGTGTAAATAAATTATAGCGGCTCAGGCCGCTGCCATCCACCCATTTTGGTTTTTGAGGAATGTCTTTCAAATCGGTATTTAAAATAGTATCAATAATTTTTTCATCACTCATATAACCCAAATGCTCATTGCTGGCCATTAATAAAGTTTGCTCTGCAAAAAAATTATCACTGTTATGCATCATGGGTTTAAAGAGGGAATCGGTGGGTTGGGAGTGGAGGGTTTTATACTTTGGACTAGCAAAAACAGCCGGCAGTCTGCAGTCGATGCACTTTGTTAATTCACTAAATGAATTATAGATATGAATTCCTAAAGTATCACTCAATAAATTATAAATAAAATATTTAGATTTTGTTGTAAATGGAATTGATTGAATAATGGGCTTTGATTTTGTTGCTGTAAGAATGAATTTATTTTCTCCTAAATTTCTTTTAACACTAAAAAAAGTATCATCATTTGCTTTACTAGATTCCAAATCTTGAAAATATAAATTTGAAAAGTTTATTCCATCCTGGAAAAAAATATCTTTATAAAAAAAAGGGGGAGAAATTTCAGCAGATTTAATAATGTGAAACTCGCCAGGTAAAGTAGATATTTTTTTTGCCTTTATCTTAAGCAAATTTTCATATATAGGAAACTCACTTCTTTCGGCCATATAGTTTTCATTATAATCATCCCAAGCCCAACCAAAGCCTAAAGGTTCGGTTTGCCACTTGCCAACTGCATTTTCATACACGATTATTTTTTTTCTTTTTAAAAAATTATACACCGGTTGCGAAATAAAATGGGGATGGAGAAAAGTTGGGTCAGCAGTCGGTTGAAAAACAATTGTATCGTTAGCTTCTGCATACCTCAACCCCACCAAACTATCCCCTAAATATTTCATCCCTGCATATAACGTAAACAATTTAGTATTGCTTGCCGGTATAAAATATTTAGTAGCATCATAATTATACCAGTATTTATTTGTTGCAGGTTCGTAAATGCTAATGCCAATATGCCCGGTGCTAATGGCGGTATCTTTTAATAAAATGGTATTGGCTTGTTTGCTAATTTGGTTGGTTACGGAGCAGGAACTAAAAATAGTAACCAGTAACAAAGCAAAAGCCCTAATTCCCAACAACCAATCCCCAATCCCTTTTTTATTCTTTCTCATTTGGCATTAAAGTTATAATTTTCAAAAACAATTACAATAATGTTTTTATTAAAACGCTTAAATCTTTTTAAAGGGCTTTTTCCGCCATTAATTTTATTGGCAGGTTTAATGCTACTGGGTACAATTGGTTATATACTTATAGAAGGGTTTAGTTTTTTAGAAGCGGTGTACATGACGGTAATTACAATTGCCTCGGTTGGCTTTAATGAAGTAAGGCCTTTAAGCCCCAGCGGACAAATTTTTACTATCTTCCTTATCTTAATTAATCTTGGTTTATTTACTTATTTTATTACCCTTCTTTCCCGCTATTTTTTCGATTTGGAGTTTATAAAGAAATATAAATTAATTAAAATGGAAAACAGTATCCAAAAATTGCAAGGCCATGTTATTATTTGTGGCTTTGGCCGCAATGGTAAAGAGAGTGCACAGGTTTTACACGATAATAAAATACCTTTTGTGGTGCTGGAAGAAAAAAACGAACTGGAAACTGATTTGGGGTTTGAGGTAGAATATTTTATGAAAGGCGATGCAACAAAAGATGAAACATTGCTGGAAGCAGGAATAAAAAATGCCCGAGCGCTTATACTAACATTACCAGTTGATGCAGATAATTTATTTGTGGTGCTTACTGCCAAACAATTAAATGCAAACGTAACCATCATTAGCCGTGCCTCACAGGATTCGTCTATAAAAAAATTAAAAATTGCCGGGGCAAGCAATGTAATTATGCCCGATAAAATTGGCGGTGCCCACATGGCCACTTTAGTAATGCTGCCGGATGTGGTGGAATTGTTATCGATGATGGGTACAAAAAATAGCACAGAGTTTCGTGTGGCAGAAATAAAAGCACAAAAAAGTATTGCACTAAACGAACTCGATCTTTGGAAAAATACCAACTGTACCATTTTAGGTATAAAAGACGAAGCAAATAATTATACTATCAATCCGCCACCATCTTACCACATTAACCCCGGCCAAAGTATAATTGTAATGGGCAGTGATGAACAAATAGAAAATGCAAAAAAACTTATTTAAAATGGAACAACAGCAAACAATAAGTAAAAATTATTAACAAACGAAATGCAGAGAATTTTTTCGCTTCAATCTTCTACATTTCCTCCCCTTTTGGGGGAGATAGAGGGGGCTTCCTAATTCCTCTCTTGCGCCCTCAACCACCTTTCCGGTATTTCATTTTGGCTGGCATGTACATAATCTTTATAGCTACAGGCAATAAATTTTTTATTAGGCAACTGCATCCACCACCTACCTGTTTTTTTGCTTTGCAAAAAAACAGTTTCCACCTCGGTAAAACTGCAATGGTATTCGTTAAAATTATTTCTGTCATCAATAGCAGCTTCTTGCTTGCTCCTGCTTTTGCCATCAATAAAATACCAAAGCATTTGTGCAATTTGTTTGGCAGTAAGGTTATCTACATCCTGCTGTTGTAAATAACCATAAATACCAAAACTGCTTATGTTATTGCTCATGCCTGCATACCGGGTTAGCATACAAGCTTCCTCGCCTGTAAAACCATTGGGGCTTTGAAACGATGCAGGGGCATCGCTGTACTTTATAGCACTAATATCAAAACTTAATAAATGCGTATTGCGTAACACTGGTTCCATCTCTTCTATATTTTCTTTAGCAACACCTAATCTAAAACAATCAAAACGCAGTTTGTCCATTGTTTCCAGCATACGGGGGTGCACAAAATAACTTTGAAAGCCGATGTGGTTATAATGCTTTACCAAATTAGGTTCGCTGGTAAGCATTTCCATTAAAAAGTTTTCGCTGCGTTGAGGGCTTTCGCCACGTAAATTGATAGTAGCATCAATACAGGTTGCTTCTACCACTTTGTTTAATTCTTTGTAAGCAAAATATTGTGCCAGTGTAATATCGTGTGATCCCCCAATAATAACTACCGTTTTATTCATCCTGAATAATTCGGCTAGTACAGTTTTTATAGCTGCATAACTATCATTTAAAGTGGCCCCTGTTTTAATATTGCCAATATCGGCAATGCTTACATCTTTGTGCCAAAAATGCAATTGATATAATTCTTTACGGATAACATGCGACGCAGTTTCAAAATTCTCAAAAATGCCACAGCCCCTGGTTTCTGTTACCCCCACCAGTACAATATCCGTATTGGTAATATCAGGTATTTGGGTTTCATAAACGGCAATATTTTTTGCAAACTGGCCATCGTTATAGCTATTATCCCCATTTATGGTACTTAATAAAACAGGCTCTAAAAAATCATGCAGGTCGTACATTTAAAAAATTTGAGCAAACCTAAATTAATAATTTCAAATGGCGGAAACGTTGCCGAAAAAATTGTATAAATATCGGGCATTTAAAAAGCCTAAAATTGTAACTTCGCCTCCACAATTAAAAAAACGATGAGCTATAAAGAAGAAGTTCTTAAAGAAGTAGTAATAAAATTTGCCGGCGATAGCGGCGATGGTATGCAATTAACAGGTAACCAGTTTACCAATAATACCGCCATGCTGGGTATTGATTTGGCTACTTTCCCCGATTTTCCGGCAGAGATTAGGGCCCCGATAGGCACTTTACCCGGCGTAAGCGGATACCAGTTACGTTTTAGCAGCGACAGGATTTTTACCCCCGGCGATGCCTGCGATGTATTAGTGGCTATGAATGCCGCAGCTTTAAAAGCTAATTTGAAAGAATTAAAACCCGGCGGAAAAATAATTGCCAATGTAGATGGCTTTGATGCAAAAAATTTGCGCCTGGCAAATTATCCCGAAGGTGTAAACCCATTAGATGATAACAGCCTGGGTAATTACGAATTGATAAAGATTGATGTAACCAAAATGACCCGTGAAGCATTGAAGGAAATTACTATGGGGGTTAAAGAAAAAGACCGGGCAAAAAATATGTTTGTATTGGGTTTTTTATACTGGATGTACAACCGGGAAATGGAAAATACCATTGCATTTATTAAAGATAAATTTGGTAAAAAACCCGAAATATTTGAAAGTAATGTAAAAGCATTGCAGGCAGGGTTTAATTATGGCGATACCACCGAAACTTTTACCACAAGGTTTACTGTAGAAAAAGCAAAAATGGATCCCGGTACTTACCGTTCTATTATGGGCAACCAGGCAGTGGCTTATGGCTTAATAGCAGCATCGCAAAAAAGTGGGTTGCCTTTATTTTTAGGAAGTTATCCAATAACCCCTGCAAGTGATATTTTACATGAATTAAGCAAGTATAAAAACTTTGGTGTAAAAACTTTTCAGGCAGAAGATGAGATAGCAGCCATTACTTCGGCCATTGGTGCAAGTTATGGCGGTAGTTTAGGGTTAACCACCAGCAGCGGCCCGGGTATTGCATTAAAAGCAGAGGCTATGGGTTTGGCAGTAATGCTTGAAATCCCTTTACTGATAATAAATATACAGCGTGGTGGCCCATCAACAGGGTTGCCAACAAAAACAGAGCAGAGCGATTTAATGCAGGCATATTATGGCCGTAATGGCGAATGCCCAATGCCGGTTATTGCCAGCAGTACACCCAGCGATTGTTTTAGTGCAATATATGAAGCAGTAAGGATTGCAGTAACACACATGACACCCGTTATGTTTTTAAGCGATGGTTATATTGCCAATGGTGCTGAGCCATGGAAGTTTCCCAAGAGCGATGATTTACCAGAAATAAAAGTAACATTTGCATCGGCAGATAATATGGTTGATGGAAAATTTATGCCTTACCAGCGTGACGAAAAATTAGCAAGGCCCTGGGCAATACCCGGCACTGCTGGCTTAGAACACAGGGTGGGTGGCTTAGAAAAACAAGATGGTACTGGTAACATTAGTTATGATAGCGATAACCACCAGCACATGGTAAAAACCAGGCAGGCTAAAATTGATTTAATTGCTAATTACATTCCAGAGCAAACATTAGATAGCGGCCCTGCAAAAGGAAAAATTTTACTACTTGGCTGGGGCAGCACTTACGGCTCTATAAAAAGTGCTTGTAAAGATTTACAAGACGAAGGCCTTGCAGTAAGCCATGCACACTTGCGTTACATTCGCCCCTTTCCTAAAAACTTAGGCGATATTTTAAAAAACTTTGATACTGTTTTAATACCCGAAATAAATAACGGCCAATTGATAAAAATTATCCGGGATGTTTATTTTGTAGATGCAAAAGGGTATAATAAAATTATGGGTGTGCCAATTACTAAAGGGGAGTTGGTGGAGGCGATAAGGAAGTTTTTGTAAGAAATTTAATCATATTCCGTCATTTAAAATCCCGGCACTTAACCGAGATTTTCTATTTGCAGTAATACAATGTCATT
>JAYSTT010000132.1:0-25250 GCA_043719495.1 Ferruginibacter sp.
AGTGCTTACGCCTTTTCAGGCGGTGGTTTGGGCAGCTTTTTTTAACTGCGTGGCTTATTTTATTTTTAAAGATCATGCAGTTGCCAATACCATCAGTAAAACGGTTAATAAAGAATTTATAACACTGCCCGTTATTTTATCGGGGCTTATTGCTGCCATTTTCTGGAATTTGCTAACCTGGTGGTATGGTATCCCATCATCTTCTTCTCACACACTCATTGGTGGTTTTGCAGGTGCAGCAATAGCACATGCACTTTCTGTAAAAGGAATGGGTTTTAGCTGGGGTAAAATTGTTGAATCGGATATTATTTTAAACACTGTATTGTTTATTTTTCTGGCACCACTTATAGGTATGGGCATTTCAATTTTTATTACCATAGTAACCATAATGCGCAATGTTTGGGCCAGAATAGGCATTATAGCATTAGCCACATTTTTAACCGTTTTACTGTTCGATAAATTTGAAACAGATAAGATGACTGAAAATCTGCAAAAGTTTTTAAAGGTGGACAAATATAAAAAAGAAGTAAGTGATGCAACCGCTAAAAAAGAAGCCAATCCGAAAGATACCACTGCAATAAAAGCTTATAATACTGGTAAAGAGAAATTAGATAAAGCATTACCTAATTATTATAATTTACTTGTACTGGTAAAAGATTTTGATAACCTTGGTGCAAAGGGTGTTGCAAAACAGGCCTACCAAAAAGGATGGTTAAAAGATATAGAAGCCAGCAGGTTAAAAGACGATGTACGCAATGCTAACGATTACCTGGTTATAGAGGCATCCTCTACCAGCGATGAAAAAGTAAAGGCTGAATATAATATTGCTAAAGAAGAAACAGAAAAATATAAAGACCCCTTAAAAAAATTTTTTAAAAACGAGCTGTCTTTGGATAGCACAATGATCGCTATAAATGCGATCTATCCAATAAAAGAAACAAACAAAGCAAAAGTAAAAAAGAAAATAGAAGGGTTTAGTATAGAAAAAGCATTTGCCAAAGATGTAGATAAAGCAGATAACAGTATGATTGTTTGGGGCCTTATTTCCATGGCAATATTTTTTAGTTTGATTTATTTGTATGTAGAAAAAATAAAAACTCCCACAGCATTTAAAGTAGCTACAATGTTTAAAAGGCTGCAGTTATTTAGCTCGGCTGCTTTTAGTATTGGCCATGGTGGTAACGATGCACAAAAAGTAATGGGTATTATTGGTGCGGCATTAATTGCAAGCGGCAGCATACAAAATTTTTCTGATTTGCCCAATTGGGTTCCCATTGCCTGCTATCTTGCAATAGGTTTGGGTACTTTAAGTGGGGGTTGGAAGATTGTAAAAACGATGGGTACAAAAATCACAAAAGTTACCCCGCTGGAAGGTGTGGCTGCTGAAACTGCCGGAGCCCTTACCTTATTTTTTACAGCCCAAATGGGCATACCCACTTCTACTACACATACCATTACAGGTTCCATTATTGGTGTAGGTGCAACTAAACGTTTAAGTGCAGTACGTTGGGGTGTTACAATAAACCTGCTGTGGGCATGGATTTTAACCATTCCGGTAAGTGGGTTGCTGGCTGCAGCTGTGTATTATTTAGTTTCCTTTTTTATTAAATGATTATAAAATAACGTATTCATATAAAATCACTCACGCAACTGAGTGATTTTTTTATTTTCTTTGTATATGAATAAGATATTGGTAACAGGTGGCTGTGGCTACATCGGTTCTCACACCATAGTTGATTTAGTGCAAAACGGTTTTGATGTTATTTGCGCAGATAATAATTCACGTAGTAATGAAGCTATACTTAACGGCGTTGAAAAGATCATCGAAAAAAAAATAAAAAATTATAAAGTAGATCTTTGTAACTACGATGATACTTATGCCATTTTTCAGGAAAATCCGGATATAAAAGGTATTATTCATTTTGCCGCTTACAAAGCAGTAGGGGAGTCGGTTGAAAAACCGCTGCTCTATTTCGAAAATAATTTAAACTCCCTCATTAATATTTTAAAATGTGCAGAAGAGTTTAAAGTACCTCATTTTGTTTTCTCTTCTTCCTGTACAGTTTATGGTAATCCTGATGCTATACCGGTAACAGAAGAAACGCAACAAAAACCTGCTGAATCACCTTATGGAGCTACTAAACAAATGGGAGAACAAATTGTAGCAGAAACAGTAAAAAGTAATTCTATTAACGCCATTTTGCTAAGGTATTTTAATCCCGTTGGTGCACATACTTCTATTCATATTGGCGAATTACCTATTGGAAGGCCCGCTAACCTTGTTCCGGCAATAACACAAACAGCAATAGGTAAACTTCCTCAAATGCAGGTATTTGGTACAGATTACAATACTAAAGACGGCAGTTGTGTAAGAGATTTTATTCATGTATGTGATATTGCCCATGCCCATACACTCTCCTTAAATTATTTAATTAATAAAAAGAATACTTCCAATTGCGAAGTGTTTAATTTAGGCACTGGTAACGGATACACAGTACTGGAAGCCATTGCAGCGTTTGAAAAAGTGAGTGGGGTTAAATTAAACTACCACCTGGCCCCACGCCGTACCGGGGATGTGGTAGCGATATATGCTAATAATAATAAAGCCAAAACCAGCCTTGGCTGGACGCCTGCTTACAACCTCCATGATATGATGGATACAGCCTGGAAATGGGAGCTGAAACTTAAAATGGATAGTAATCTTTTTAATACACAAATTGCAGGGTTGAATTAATTTTTCTATTATCTTTGCCAGCCTCCATAGTCTGCAACCCTGCCAAAATTCCTTTTAAAAACGCCTGATAAAAAACTTTTTATGGCAAAAAAAACTGTTGCGGCACTTTGTGCCCTTATGATACTTTTGGGCTTATTTACCGGGTGTAAAAAATATGTAAAAGAGGGTTATATCCCCGAGCCGGGTATTGCACTAACTTTTGATGATGACCGGATAGAAAACTGGATCACTTACTTACCCGTACTGGATAGTTTGGGCATTAAGGCCACTTTTTACATTTCTAAATACCACGGTTTTACCAGCGCACAAAAGAAAAAACTTTTGCAAATTCAAAATCATGGGCATGAAATCGCTTTTCATAGTGCCAGTCATTGCAATTTTAAGGAGTACATTTATAAAAAAGGACATTCCTTTGAAGAACTGATTAAATATGAAGTGGAGGACGAACTTAAATTGATGAATAGGGACGGTTTTTATCCTACAGCATTTGCTTATCCCTATGGGGCACATGACCAGCCCCTGGATTTGCTGTTAACGGAGCGTTTTAAAAGTGTAAGGGCGCTTAATGGAACGCAGGATTTTACAAAAAGTATTGTATCAACACAAAATAATAAAATGCTGTATGGGCTTGGAATTGATAAGAGCAGTAACAGAAGCGATCCTGATATAATTAAAATGTTGGAATCGGTTAGAAATAACAAAGCCTGTGCAGTTTTTGTGGCACATGATATTAATAGTAATAATAAATTCAGTATAACTCTAGAAAGGCTTAAAAGAATGGCAAATTTTGTAAGAGAAAATAAATTGAAATATTATACAGTTTCAGAAATTTCAAATTAATAAACGAGCCTGTTTTAATATAACTTACTAATACAATGTGAGCAACTTTTATAGTTGCCTTTATTTTCAATCAAATCTTTCTTTTACTTTGCAGCTTCTTATAAAAAATTAAAAAACAGGCTCAATTACATGCTTAGTCAAATTCAGGTTACCGGAAATAAAGATACAAGAAGTGGTTTTGGAGATGGTATTTTAGAAGCTGCAAGAAAAAATAAAAATATAGTTGCATTAACCGCTGACCTTGCCGGTTCTTTAAAATTAAACGGCTTTATCAAAGAATTTCCTGAGCGTTTTGTACAATGCGGTATAGCCGAAGCCAATATGATTGGCATTGCTGCAGGTTTAACCATTGGTGGTAAAATACCCTATACAACAACGTTTGCAAACTTTAGCACAGGCAGGGTATACGATCAAATACGGCAAAGTGTTGCTTACAGCGGTAAAAATGTAAAAATTTGTGCATCTCATGCGGGGCTCACTTTAGGTGAAGATGGCGCAACGCACCAGATTTTAGAAGATATTGGATTGATGAAAATGTTGCCTGGTATGACGGTGATTGTACCAGCAGATTATAATCAAACCAAGGCTGCTACAGAATCAATTGCTGATTATGAAGGGCCTGTTTATTTGCGTTTTGGCCGCCCTGTTTGGCCAATATTTACTAAAGAAGCAGATTTTGTAATTGGCAAAGCACAACAGCTTTCTCAGGGTACGGATGTTACCATCTTTGCCTGTGGCCATTTGGTTTGGAAGGCAATTGAAGCGGGAAGAATATTGGAAGAAAAGGGCATTAGTGTAGAAGTAATCAATATACACACTATAAAACCTTTGGACGAGGCAGCAATACTTGCATCCATTAAAAAAACAAAATGTGCCGTTACAGCAGAAGAACACAATATTATTGGAGGATTGGGAGATAGCATAGCACAAGTTGCTGCAAAACATTTTCCCATACCAATTGAATATATTGGCACCAACGACACTTTTGGCGAAAGTGGTAAACCTACCGAACTGCTAACAAAATATGGTTTAGATACTTCGAATATAGTAGCGGCTGCAGAAAAAGTGATGGCCCGTAAGTAACAGCATTAAACTTTTTAATTAAAAACCAATCTTACGGTTGGTTTTTTTATTTTTGCTACCTCAATCTTTATATGGCCACACATTTAGACGATAAAGAACTGCTCCTGCAGTTTAGTGAACCTGTAACAAAAGAAAAAGCATTTACAGGTATAGTAAAAAAATACCAGGAAAAATTATATTGGCATATCCGCCGTATGGTGGTAGATCACGACGATGCTAATGATGTAGTACAAAACATGTTTATTAAGGTTTGGAAAGGTCTGGAAAATTTCAGGGAAGACAGCCAGTTATACACTTGGTTGTATCGCATTGCCACTAATGAGTCACTCACCTTTATTGAACAGAAAAAAAGAAAGTCTTCAATTTCTTTGGGAGATGTTGAAAATGGTTTAAGCAACAAGTTAAAAGCCAGCGACCATTTTGATGCCAATAAACTGGAGTGGAAATTGCAGGTGGCTATTCAGCAATTACCTGAAAAACAAAAGGTTGTGTTTAGTTTGAGATACTATGATGAGATGCCTTACGAGGAAATGAGCCGGGTGTTGGAAACCAGTGAAGGGGCTTTAAAGGCAAGCTATCATCATGCTGTTAAAAAAATTGAAGATTTTATATTAAACAGTTAAACTTTTGGCAAAACAAAGCGTCTTAAAACAGTAATGGAAAACAGGATTGACATATTAAATGAATTAAAAGGGCTCAGCCCCGTAATAGCTGATATGGAAAAAGTAAATGTATTTACTGTTCCTGATGGTTATTTTGAAATGCTGGGAGAGAATATTTTAATGAATGTAAAAGAAGAAACCGGTGCTTTATTAGGTTCAATTGTTAACCAATCTTCAATGCAGGTGCCTGAGGGTTATTTTGAAAACCTGGCGGATAGTATTTTAAGTAAAATAAAAATACAGGATGATACATTAACTGAGTTGAAAGAGCTTTCACCAATGCTTTATAACATCCCCAACAAAAATGTATTTACTGTACCGCAGGGTTATTTTGAAAACCTTACAAATAAAATTTTGAGCAATACAGGAGAGGATAATGCAGCCACGGAGTTAAAAGAATTATCGCCTATGCTTTTCGGTATTCAAAACAAAAATGTATTTACTGTACCACAGGGTTATTTTGATTCTTTATCGGCTGGCATACTTAATAAAGTAAAACCACAGCAGGCTAAAGTGGTAACTATGCAAAGGCGTACAACTACTATTTTAAAATATGTGGTTGCGGCAGTTTTTACCGGAGCAATGGCGCTGGGCGTATTTAATTTTATTAAAGAAAAAGTATCGACAGATATTTCTTTAACAGTTGCGCAGGTAGAGGGAATAAAAATTGCTAAAGAAAACAGGTTTGACGAAGAGTTGGCAAAAATTACAGATGAGGAAGTGGTAAATTTTTTAACAAAAGATGGTGTGGATGTGGAAGCCGCTGTTGCGTTTACACAAATGGAGGATAAAATTGATTCAGATGAAATTAATAATGATAAAACAGAGAATACAGAAATTGATGAATTACTTAACCAGTTAGATGAAAACAAAACAATGAATTAAATTTTACTGAAATGAAAAAGATATTTATTTTTTTAATGGTACTGTTTGCAGGAATAACTGCAGCAAATGCCCAGGCACCTCAGGATGCTGATGGAATAAAACAACAGGATAAATTGCAATCATTGTATGTAGCTTTTATTACTCAAAAATTAGAGCTGACAGCAACAGAGGCACAATCCTTCTGGCCAATACATAACGAATTTGATAAAGAAATAAAAGGGGTGGACTTGAATATTGCAGAGTTAGAAAGAGAGCAAAAAATTCTTGATATTAAAAGAAGATTTGAGCCAAGGTTTCGTAAGGTATTAGTAGATGTAAAAAGGGTGGATAGACTTTTCAGGTTGCACGGAGAGTTTAGAAAAAAACTTATCGAACGCCACATGCGTCAACAAAGGGCCATTCCGCAAAGGCCAAAATTAAGAAGAGGCATTTAAGAAACCTTAATACAATCTGGAATAAAAATAAAGCCCCTTCAAAATTTTGAAGGGGCTTTATTTTAACCAGTTTTTTATTTTTTGACAGTTTTTCTCAATTAAAAAAAACACAAAAAAAGGAAGGAACCAGTTCCTTCCTTTTTAAATAAAGATTTAGTTACTACTATTTATATTGGCCTGTCAAACTATTTGCAAGCTCTGTAACTTTTTTAATACCATCATCCGATAAGTTACCTTTTTTAAATTCGGCCAAAACTTCAGGGTGTTTATTATCCATTTCCATTAAAAAATGTTCTTCAAATGCTTTTACATTTTTTACAGCTACATTTCTTAATAAGCCCTGTGTACCTAAGTAAATAATAGCCACCTGCTTTTCTACACTCATAGGTGAATATTGCAGCTGTTTTAAAATTTCCACATTTCTTGCACCTTTATCAATTACATTTTTTGTGGCAGCATCCAGGTCGCCACCAAATTTACTGAAGGCCTCCAGCTCACGGTAAAGTGCCTGATCTAATTTAAGTGTACCGGCTACTTTTTTCATTGATTTAATTTGAGCGTTACCACCCACACGGCTAACAGAAATACCTACGTTAATTGCAGGGCGTATACCGGCATTAAATAAGTTGCCTTCTAAAAATATCTGTCCGTCGGTAATTGAAATTACGTTGGTAGGTATGTAAGCAGAAACATCACCAGCCTGCGTTTCAATAATGGGCAGGGCAGTTAATGAACCGCCACCTTTTACCAAATGTTTGATAGAAGCAGGTAAATCATTCATTTGTTTTGCAATATCATCTTTGCTTATAACTTTTGCTGCTCTTTCTAATAAACGGCTATGCAAATAGAATACATCACCAGGGTAAGCCTCTCGGCCCGGCGGACGACGTAATAATAAGGATACCTCACGGTAAGCAACAGCCTGTTTGGAAAGGTCATCATAAATAATTAAAGCCGGCCTTCCGGTGTCACGGAAAAATTCGCCAATAGCAGCACCGGCAAAGGGAGCATAGAATTGTAATGGAGCAGGATCAGATGCAGAAGCGGCAACAATAGTAGTATAAGCCATTGCACCGTTTTCTTCCAGGGTCTTCATTATACCTGCTATAGTACTTGCTTTTTGTCCGATAGCTACATATATACAATAAACAGGCTTGCCTGCAGCAAAAAATTCTTTTTGGTTAATGATGGTATCAACTGCAATAGCAGTTTTACCAGTCTGGCGGTCGCCAATAATTAACTCACGCTGTCCACGGCCAATTGGAATCATTGCATCAATGGCTTTAATACCGGTTTGCAAAGGTTCTTTAACAGGCTCTCTAAAAATTACACCCGGTGCTTTACGCTCTAAAGGCATTTCATAAAGCTCACCTTTTATTGGGCCCTTACCGTCAATTGGTTCGCCTAAAGTATTAATTACACGCCCGCTCATACCTTCACCTACCTTAATAGAGGCAATTTGCCCGGTTCGTTTTACTTTATCTCCTTCTTTAATGGCACCACTGTCGCCCATTAATACCACACCTACATTATCTTCTTCCAGGTTAAGGGCAATGGCTTTTACGCCATTATCAAATTCTACCAACTCACCACTGCGTACATTATTAAGGCCATATACACGGGCAATGCCATCTCCCACCTGCAATACTGTTCCTACTTCTTCCAAACTTGCAGAGGCATTAAAATTGCTTAGTTGCTGGCGCAGAATCGCCGAAATTTCATCTGGTTTAATTTCTACCATAAAATATTAATTAATTTATTTATTCAGGCTTATTTTTTCAGTGGGCAAAGGTAGGGTGTGATAACGGGAATGACAAAAAAAATGGTCTAATAAAAAAAGCGGCAATAAAAAAAGATATTTGGGATTAAGAAATACGATTAAATAGGAATTCAAAAATTCTTTTTTGATTTTTATGTTAAAAATTCAATAAAAATTGTTGGTTCAATATATAAAAAGCTGTAATTTTCCATTTCTATCTTATTTGATAACTATATTTCAACCTATTGAAAATGGTTTTTAAATAGGTTTACCAAATCCATCTTCTAAAAAGCCAAAGCATAAACTATTAACTAAAACGGTTACTAATTACAAACTAACAATTATTATTTATGAGAAATTTTACCCGTCTATTATTTACTGGGTTGATGTTGATGTTGTTTTCCAATTTTGGAATAGCACAGCAAAGTCAGCAGTTTACATCTTATGTTGGTAAGCTTATTCGAACAACTCCAAGGCTTGCTGATATTGACAAAAATTCAATGTATGGAGCACCGCTCATCAAAACAAGGGATGAGCATGGTATTATAGGGCATGATGAAGAAGAGGAAGAAGAACGGCCCATAAGGGCCAATTTTGGCAGCAAGGTGTTAAAAGATATGGGTCTTCAGGGTTCATATAATACCAATACACCCTCTCCAAACAGTGTTACAGCTTCGGCGAATATTATACAAAATTTTGACGGATTAACAGCTACAGGCTTTGCCCCATCCGATAATAACCTTGCGGTAGGCCCCAATCATGTTGTTCAAATAATTAATCACAGTAGCGGTTCTTTATTTAAAATCTGGAACAAATCTGGTACACAGGTTCAGGCGCAAACTATTTTAAGCACAATTACAGGACTTGCCGGTGCTGGAGATCCTGTGGTAATGTATGACCAAATTGCAGACAGATGGATACTTACTGAATTTTCTAATACCAACGATTTGAGGTGGGCCGTTTCAACTACATCAGATCCAACCGGCTCTTATAAAATATATTCTTACAACCTTCCATTTTTTCCGGATTATCCTCATTATTCTGTTTGGCATAATGCTTATTACGGAATAACGCATGATTTCCCATCTAGCTATATTGGCTCATCTGTTTATGCTTTTGACAGGGCTGCAATGATAGCCGGAGCAGCAACTGCTACCATGGTTAGATTTCAGTTTAATAATAGTTTAGGGTCAAATGTTGCCAACCGTGCTTTTACTATGTTGCCGGTGCATCAGGAAGGCCCCGCGGTTTCAAATCAAAGTGGTTTGTTTACTTTTTTTCAGGATGATTCCGAAACTCCGGATCCATTAGATAAGGACAGTGTTTTTACATTTACTTATACACCTGATTTTATTACACCTGCCAACTCTGTAATTGGGCCATTGATTAGTGTGCTGGCAACACCATTTAATTCAACCTTATGTGGAGTTGCTGCTTGTGTTACTCAACCTTCAGGTGGTCCTGCCATTAGAGGTATTGAAGGCCAAATAATGCATAAAGTGGGATACCGTAATTTCGGTGCATACGAATCAATGGTAGCTAACTTTACAACTAATAATGGTGCAGGTATTGGCGCTATTCGCTGGTGGGAAATGAGGCGTATCGGCGGAGCTGGTAACTGGAGTATGTACCAGGAAGGCACTTATTCTCCCGCTGATGGAAATCATCGCTTTATGGGATCTATTGCTCAAAATGCATTGGGGGATATTGGTTTGATATTTAATGTAACAGGCCCTGGAACACCTCCTACATTCCCTTCTTTCAGGCTTACAGGAAGAACAACCTGTGATCCATTGGGTCAAATGACCATACCGGAAACTTCCATTATGGAAGGTACTGTGATAAACGGAACTAACCGTATGGGTGATTATAATGCATTACAAACAGACCCTACTGGTAATACATTTTGGGGTACTGGCCAATATAACGCAACTGGCTTTGGTACTTTTGGCAACTGGGCAACCAGGGTGGTTAACTTTTCCATTAGTGGAGGTGCAGCCCAAATTACAAGTCAGCCTGCAAGCAGTTCAGTTTGTGCAGGGACAACAGCTACATTTAGTGTTACAGCTAATGGCGGCGGTACACTTAATTATAAATGGCAGGTTAGTACTAATAGTGGCGGTACCTGGACAGATATTGCCGGAGCTACTGCGGCTATTTATTCGTTTACAGCTGTAGCAGGTGATAATGGAAAACAGTTCCGTTGTATTATAGGTTCATCAGCCTGTGCTTTAACAGCAACAAGTAATGCAGCTACATTAACTATTACTACATTCTCACAAGGTGGTACAGTAACTGCCTCAAATGCTAATGCATGTGCTGGTCCAAATTCCACTACATTAACATTAACCGGGTCAATAGGTAATATTATCCGGTGGGAATCATCAATTGATAACTTTGCTACCGCAGGTACTGTTATAGCAAATACCACTACAACGCTTACCGTTACTAATATAACTCAAACAACATATTACAGGGCGCTGGTTCAAAGTAGTGGTTGTTCTGCAGCTTATTCTACTACTGCAACCATAACATTTGTTGCAGCAGGAGTGGGAAACCTGACCATTACAGCCGATAATGGTACTACACTTTGTGCAGGAGATCCTACATTATTAACTGCACTAACGGCTCCTACACCAGGTACAGCATCTGCCAGTTCTGGTCCAATAACTGTAGGAATTCCAGATAACAATGTTACAGGTGTAAGCACTTCACTAAATATAGCCGGTGTTCCTCCAACAGCAATTGGCAGCAGTGCAAGTGTAACATTTAACATTACGCATACCTGGGATGGAGATGTAACTTTATTTTTAAAAGCTCCAAACAACCAGGTACTTAACCTGGTAAACCAAAGAGGGGGATCTGCCGATAACTTTGTAAATACTGTCATCAGTTCTACCGCTACTACACCAATAGCGAGCGGAGTGGCACCTTTTACTGGAACTTTCTTACCTGATGGAGATAATTCAGCACCTCCGCCTGCAGGTTTTTCGCCAACGGCAACAACATTTACTCCTTTAATTAATACAGCAGGTCAGCTTAATGGTACTTGGTCGCTTGGAGCAAGAGATCTTGCAAATGGTGATGTAGGAACTATAACAAGCTGGGGTTTAACTCTTAACTATGGTGTACCTGCCGGCCCTCCTGCAGGAGCAACTTATGTTTGGTCTCCTGCTGCAGGGTTAAATGCTACTAATACAAATCCGGTTGCTGCTTCACCTAATACTACAACAACCTATACAGTTGTAGCTACTAATGGAAGCGGTTGTACCGGTACAGGATCAATTACAATTACGGTAAGGCAACGTCCGGCAGTAACTGCTCAACCAGCAAACACTTCAGTTTGTGCAGGTTTACCTGCAACATTCAATGTTACAGCAACCGGAACGGGTATTGCTTATCAATGGCAGGAAAGTACTAATGGCGGAGTTTCTTATACTTCACTTAACAATGCTGCTCCTTATTCAGGCGTTAATACCCCTACATTAACTATTAATCCTACTGCAGCGCTATTGAATAGTAATCGTTACCGTTGTGTAATAACTGGTGTATGTACTCCTGCAGCCAATTCTAACGGGGCTTTATTAACAATAAAAGCATTACCAATTGTTCCAATAACTCCTCCGGGACCAATTTGTGGTGGTGTTGCGGGTGTTAATGGTGTTTTATTATCAGCAGGATCGTCTGCTCCGCCAGTACCTGGAACTGCAACAATTAGTTCTGGCACAATAAGTGTTCCGGTTGCAGATAATGCTCCGGCAGGTGCAAGCAGTAATTTAACTGTTGCCCTCCCTGTTAATGCAACCATAACGGGTGTTAGAGTAACCTTTAATATGCCACATACTTATTGTGGTGATATGTCCTTTAATTTAAAAGCGCCCAATGGCCAGATTTTAAACCTGGACAGGAATTTAACCGGCACAGGAAACCAGGCGGGTGTATATCCAAATACTGGTTTTGTAAATACTATTATAAGTTCAACGGGCACTGTTGCTTTAAGCACAGCAAATGTTCAACCTCTATCAGGTACATTTAAAGCCGATGCTATAAATAATACCATTACCCCGGGATATAGCTTTGCTGATCCAACCGGATTTGTAGCCAATGCTGCATCATTCGCCAATTTATATTCTGTACCAAATGGAGTATGGACCTTGGCCATGGCAGATAATGGAGCAGGTGATGTAGGTACATTAACCTCATGGTCTTTAATAATTGATTATACCACACCAGGTGCAAGTGGTTCACCACTAACCTTTACATGGGCACCTGTAACAGGCTTGTATACCAATGCAACTGCCACCACAGCTTATGCCGGAACGCCAAGCAATAATGTATATGCTGCACCAACAGCATTTACAGCATATACTGTATCAGGTACTGATGCTACAACAGGCTGTATTGGAAGATCAACAGTTCTTGTAAATTACACACCACCAGCACCCACTGTTACACCTAATCCTGTAGCAATGTGTTTGGGAGATGCTGCTGTAAAATTGAAGAGTTCGTCTTCTACAGCAACAACAGTGTCTTTCCCATCTGGTACTGTACACATCCCGATCTTAGATGCTAATCCTGCGGGAACTGCACCAACTAGCTTAAATATAACAGGTATACCTGCGGGAGCTACTATTTCATCGGTTTCAGTTACCCTGAATGTTACGCATACGTATATAGCTGATATGACGTTTAATTTAAAAGCACCTAATGGCCAGGTTTTAAATCTTGACAAGAACATGGGGGCAACGGGTAACCCGGGTGCTAATTTCACTAATACCGTGATCAGTTCTGCGGGAACCGCTGCCTTAAGCGGAGGAACGCAACCATATACTGCTACGTTTAAAGCTGATCTAATCAATGGTGGAGTTACACCAGGTTATACCTATGGTGACCCAACTGGTTATGCTGCTACTGCACCTAATTGGGGGGCTTTGTATTCTGTTCCAAACGGTACCTGGACTTTAGCAGGTGCTGATGACGGCGCAGGCGATGTTGGATTTATTGAAAACTGGACACTTAATATCACTTATGTTCTTGGTGTACCGGCCCGTCCGGCAGTTTGGAGTCCTATAGCCGGATTGTTCTCTGATGCAGCTGCAACTACAGCTTATGTAGCGGGAACTGAGGTTGATTCCGTTTGGGCAAAACCTACCCCATCGGGTGTTTATCCTTTTCAGGCAACTGTAAACAGTTTGCCTCCGGCACCTGCTACAGTTAGCATGACTAATAATCCAACTACATTCTTTGCAACACTTACATTTAATGTAAGAAACAACAATAATTATGCGGTAACATTAACCAACATCTCCAGTATGTGTAATGTAACAGGCGCTACCAATGTTAGTGCTTATTACAAAGCATCTGCAATAAATGGTTTACCGGGAGCAATTACTGTAGCCAATGGCTGGAACCAGTTTGGAAGTGCAACCATTACTTCTATTGGTTTCCCTAATGTTCAACCATTTATGTCGGGTCTTAATTTAGTAATACCGGCAAATACTACTTATGGTATACTAATAAGTGCAATACTACCTTCCGGAACAACCAATCTGGTATTTAGTAATACAGGTACTAACCTGATTGCTTCTGCTGGTGGTTGCGATATTATTACAGGTCCAAATATCGGTTATACAGGCCCAGCGGTACCAGGCGCTCCTACCTTTACACCTTACCATTTTATTGGTAGTATTGGTGTTGTTCCAAGTATTCCAGCCTGTACTTCACCAGCAAGAACAGTTACAGTTACCGTTAATCAACCTATAAGCATAACTGCCCAGCCTTTAAATGCAGTAGTTTGTACAGATAAAGTAACCAGCTTTACAGTTGCTGCAGCAGGTACAACGCCTACTTATCAATGGCAGGTAAGTACCGATAATGGTAACAATTTCACCAATGTTTCAAATGGCGGTGTTTATGCAGGTGCAACAACAGCAACTTTAACGATAACTGCGCCTCCGGTTTCAATGAGCAATTATGTATATCGTTGCATGGTTTCCGGTGCCGCACCTTGCGCATCTGTTCCTTCTGCAACAAGGTCATTAATTGTAAATCCATTGCCAACTGTTAAAATAGCAGCCTCTCCTTATCAGAAACTGTTCCCGGGATTAAGAACAACCTTATTCTCTACAGTAACACCGGCGGCTACCACTTATACATGGCTAAGAAACGGGTTACCGGTATCAGGTACAGCAAGTTCTTTACTGGTTGGTATTGATGGATTAGGTGATTATACACTAAGAGTTACAGATGTAAACGGTTGTACTAATACATCCAACCTGGTTTCTTTAACTGATTCTGTAAGCGGAAGGGTATTTATTTATCCTACTCCTAATGGTGGTCAGTTCCAGGTGAGATATTATAGTATTATCAACAATACCTCATTACCTCGTGGTGTAAATGTTTATGATGCCAGAGGTAAAAGGTTGATAACACAAACCTATTCTATAAGTGCACCTTATGCAAGAATGGATGTTGATTTACGTAACCATGGAACCGGTGTTTACTGGGTAGAAGTGGTGGATGTAAGTGGCAACCGTTTAGCAATGGGAAGAACAGAAGTATTAAGGTAAAATTCAAAATGGTTTTATAATCTTAAGTCCTCCGAATTTTTTGGAGGACTTTTTTTATACTTTAATTTGCAATTTTGGCAGTAAAATAAACAGGAATACTTTTTGTCTGTGTTTAGGTAAATAAAGAATTAGAATTATGACAACAGGAATTTTATTTGTTTCAATTGTTTTTATGTTACTGGGTATGCTGGTACAGTTCAGGCTTAAAAGTAAATTTGCCGAGTATGCTAAAGTGCCTGCCAGCAGCGGAATGAGTGGAAAAGAAGTTGCGGAGAAAATGCTAAAGCAAAATGGCATTTATGATGTTCAGGTAGTTGCTGCCGAAGGATTTTTATCCGATCATTATAACCCTCTTAATAAAACAATAAACCTAAGTCCCGATGTATTTGAGGGAAAAAATGTGGCTGCAGCTGCTGTTGCTGCACATGAATGCGGCCATGCTCTGCAGCATTCCACTGCTTATGCTATGCTAATGTTACGAAGCAGGTTAGTACCTGCCGTAAAAATAAGCAGTACTTTATCTCAATGGGTAATAATTGCAGGGTTGGGTATGTTTGGATTTGGCAGAGGCAATACTACTGTTTTACTGATAGGGATAATTTTATTTGCTGTAAGTACCTTGTTTGCTGTAATTACTTTACCTGTTGAATTTGATGCCTCTGCAAGAGCATTAAAATGGCTGGAATCTGCTAATATTACAACCAGTACAGAACAGGATAAGGCAAAAGATGCACTGAAATGGGCCGCCCTTACTTATGTGGTGTCTGCATTGGCTTCAATTGCAATGTTGGTACAATACATTTTAATTTACCAATCCCGTAGCAGAGATTAATAACTGATTTCATCTTTAACACTACTAAGTATCAACTATATTTGTAACTCTAAATAATTTTAACTTATGAATTTTGGAAAAGAATTTGAAAAATATGCTGTAAAACATAAAGGAATAAGTAGTAACGTACTGGATAGTTATATCAAACATAATGTTACCAACCTTACACCGAATATTATTGAGGAGCGTTCTATGAATGTAGCAGTAATGGATGTTTACAGCAGGTTAATGATGGACAGAATTATTTTCCTGGGTTATCCAATTAATGACGAAGTTGCAAATATTGTTACTGCCCAATTACTGTTTTTAGAAAGTACTGACAGAACACGGGACATACAAATTTATTTGAACAGCCCGGGTGGCAGTGTATATGCAGGCCTGGGAGTTTACGATACCATGCAGTTTATTACTCCGGATATTGCAACCATTTGTACAGGTATGGCTGCAAGTATGGGGGCAGTTTTAATGTGTGCAGGAGCAAAAGGAAAACGTACCGCACTAAAACACAGCAGGATAATGATGCATCAGCCAAGCGCAGGTGCCGGGGGACAGGCAAGCGATATTCAAATAACTGTAAATGAAGTAAAAAAAATAAAGAAAGAATTGTACGAAATTATTTCATTTCATACCGGGCAACCTGCTGATAAAGTTGCAGCCGATTGCGACAGGGATTACTGGATGACATCAACCGAAGCAAAAGAATATGGTTTGGTTGATGAAGTATTATTAATGAATCCAAGAAAACTTAAAAAAGATAAATAATCAAGTTTAAAAATAGTTGATTAATCAACAGCTTTACTAAATATTTTTAAATCCTAAACATTTTACAAATGAATTTATACAGCAGACAAATTAGAAACGAGGACGAAGAAGAAACACCAAAAGAATTGCCGGAAAACCCAATGGAGAAAATGATGAGTGGCTGGCAGTTTGATAAAAAATTTATTGAACAGCGTAAAATATTTTTATGGGGCGTAGTTGATGATAAAAGTGCAAAAGATATTACAGCAAGATTACTTTATCTGGAAGCACTGAATCCGGGAAAAGAAATAACTTTTTACATTAACAGCCCGGGAGGAATGGTGGTGAGCGGTATGGTTATTTACGATACCATGCAAATGATCAGCTCGCCGGTAAGCACAGTGTGTATGGGTATGGCTGCCAGCATGGGAAGTATATTATTGAGTGGTGGTACTAAAGGACGCCGGTTTATTTTTCCTCATGGAGAGGTAATGATACACCAGCCAAGTGGTGGCGGCCAGGGCACCAGCGCCGATTTAGAAATTATGGCAGAACAAATAAGAAAAACCAAGGAAATGGGTGCCATGATACTTGCAGATAATTGCGGACAAATTTTTGAAAAAGTAATGAAAGATTTTGACAGGGATTACTGGATGGATGCAAAAGAATCTGTTGCTTATGGTATTGTAGATGGCACTTTGGATAAATTATAAACCCTTTTATTTATTTTTTGAATGCTGCTCCTGAGATGGTGCGGCATTTCTTTTACACAGAAAAATCTGTACAATGTCCTGAAAAAATCAGTTCAATTGCAACAAACCACTCTTAACTTTACAGTATGCAGTTTAACGAAATCATCAATGCAAAACTGAGCCAGGAAACTGACCGGCCTCAAATGAAAAAGGAATTTTTTCCTGTAAGTGAAGGTCTGCAGAAGTATTTGAGTAATTATGGCAGAGATATTAAGTTACCCATAGTGTACAAAGATTTACTGAATTATCGTTACGCCACTTCATTAAAAAATAAACATGGTAAGTTTACCCATTGGGAAAATGCGGTGTATGATTTAAAGGAAATGGAATTTTTAAAAGAAGGTCTTATTAAAACTTATGCTATTCTTAAAACTGAAGGTAACCTTAGTTATATTAAACACTTAGATGTGGAACGTATTGATTTTTGTGAATTTGGAAACAGCGTGCCTTTCAGGATTAGAATAAAGAATAAAGTAAATGATAATTACGATCATTATTATGTTAAAGCTGCCGATGCATCACGTATTTATGGGTTGGAGCTGGAGCATTTGCTTTCTCCCAACCGCATTACTTTTATTAATCACAAAAACACGTTGGTGGAAGAACATATTCCAGGTATCCCCGGAGATGTTTTTTTACAGGACTATTTAAATTTACCGGAGACTAATAAAATACGTATTGCAAAAGAATTTGTAAAATTCAACGAACGATGCTTCGCAAGATTACTAGGTGATATGAGGAGTTACAATTTTGTTATGGACATTACTCCTGATATAGAAGATTATCAGTACAGGCTAAGGGCCATAGATTTTGATCAGCAATGTTACGAAGGAAAAAAAAACCTTTATTTACCACAGTTTTACAAAGAAAATTTTGAGTATGTGGATTTAGTATTAAAAAACTTAAGTGCTGAAGTAATTGAACAATACCAAACAGAAGAAAGAACAACAATGGCTTACAGGGTTATTGCCAGCCGCAAACAGTTAATGGAGTTGTTGAATATTATGATTAAGGACGAAATTTCGGAAAACTATAAGGTTAAAATTTTAAGGGAAGAGCTTAATGAACATTTTAAAACTACCTATTTTTCAAAATGTAAAACAATGGGTGCAATTGTAAAAAGGCAGTTAAAACAAATGCTTCAAAAGCATTTAAAACAGGTTGAGAGTATAAGTTAAAGCCTTCCTTAATGTGATGGTAAAGCAACATTTTTAAGTATAATATTGTCTGCATATTAACGTTCTATATGATGCTTTTGTATATTTGCATTTCAGCAGTTTAAGCAAAAGCAACTAATACCAGTAATAATGGCAAAACAGCAAACTCTACATTGCTCTTTCTGCGGCCGCAGCCGGGACGAAGTTAAAATATTAATTGCGGGCCAGGATGGCCATATTTGCGAAAACTGTGTGGAACATGCAGAAGAAATAATTGAGCAGGAACTGGGAAGCAATTCCGATAATAAGCATACACATGCACCCACACATAAACTAACTGTAAAAAAGCCTGTTGAAATAAAAAATTTTTTAGACGATTATGTTATTGGCCAGGATGATGCAAAAAAGATTTTAGCGGTTGCTGTTTATAATCATTATAAAAGACTGAATCAAAAAATTGAAAATGATGTAGAGATTGAAAAGAGTAACATCATTATGGTAGGGGAAACAGGTACCGGCAAAACATTATTGGCAAAATCCATTGCCCGAATGCTGAACGTACCTTTTGCAATTGTGGATGCCACCGTTTTTACTGAGGCGGGTTATGTGGGTGAAGATGTGGAAAGTATGCTTAGCCGTTTGCTGCAGGCTTGTAATTACGATGTAGCTGCCGCTGAAAAAGGAATTGTATTCATTGATGAGATAGATAAAATAGCCCGTAAAAGCGATAACCCTTCTATAACAAGAGATGTTAGCGGCGAAGGGGTACAACAGGGACTATTAAAATTGCTTGAAGGAACGGAAGTATTAGTGCCACCACAAGGCGGGCGGAAACATCCTGAACAAAAACTGATAAAAGTAAACACTCAAAACATACTCTTTATCTGTGGCGGTGCTTTTGATGGAGTGGATAAAATTATTGCCCGCCGTGTAAATACCAATGCCATTGGCTTTAATGTAAATAAAGAATTACAGGAATACCAGCACGACAATCTTTTACATTTTGTAAATGCGGTTGACTTAAAACATTTTGGATTAATACCCGAATTGTTGGGTCGCTTGCCTGTGGTTACTTATTTAAACCCACTGGATGCAGCTACCTTACGCAGCATATTAACGGAACCTAAAAACGCATTAATAAAACAGTTTACCCGTTTATTTGATATTGAAGGGATAGAATTAAAATTTGATTCTGCTGTTTATGATTTTATGGTAGAAAAAGCCCTGGAATACAAGTTAGGGGCACGTGGCTTACGCAGCATTTGCGAAAGTATTTTAACCGACGCCATGTACGAACTCCCCTCTCAAAAAGTAAAAACCTTTGAAGTTACCCTTGAATATGCCATGCGTAAATTTAGTACCAGTAAATTGAGTATGCTAAAAGTGGCGTAGGTAATGGATAATTTTTCATAAATTTAAAATATGGAAACAACTTTTATAACCGATACAAAAGGCAACAGGTTGTCTGCTGTTCTTCCAATTAAAAAATACATAAAATTGATAGGGGATGCTGAAGAACTTGAAGACATACGTCTGTATGATTCAGTAAAAGCCCGTAAAGAAAAATCCAGCTCTTTTAATGAATTTGTAAAGAAACATAAGGCAAGAAAAAAAGCTAATGGATAAGGTATATGAAATACTGATAACTGCATCAGCTCAAAAACAATTAAACAAACTTCCATTTACTATTACCGATAAATTAATAACCGCCATTCAGGCATTGGCAAAAAATCCAAGGCCACAAGGCTACAAAAAATTAAGAGGCAGGCCAGGTTTTAGAATTAGAAAAGGGGATTACAGGATTATTTATGAAATATTTGATAGCAAATTAATAGTTAATGTAATTGCTGTTGCTCACCGAAGAGATGTTTATGAATGACTTAAATAAAGTAGACAATATGCGTATCAAAATCATTGCCATAATCTTGGTGTTTAGTTTTTTTACAAACTTTGGGTTTTCACAGACTAAAAAAATCCTAAAAGTCTTTGAAGAAAATATTGATGCAATTGAATCATTTTGTGGTTACATAGGAAAATCCGTAGTTAGGCATGAAAACTACACATTAAGTTTATTTTCTGATTCAACCTATTGTTTAGAACATTTAAAAAAATATTCGAGCTATATAAATATTACAAGTAAATATTTTATTCTTAATAACACAGTTCATTTTTGGCAAGACTCAACGATTGTAACCACTTTATCAAATTCTTTTAATATCCATAATAATTCTTTGGTTACAATGCAGTTAATAGATAAACAATTAATAGGTTTTACCGAATCTGGTGTACTTTTAAAGTTGGATGAATCGGAGCCGTTTCAAAATAATTTTGAAACGAAATTTTTTTTGTAAAAAAAAAGGAGAGAAAATTGCTTTCATCATTCATTAATTATCCCTTTTCTCCCCAACTTTCAAACAAACCCAATTCATTTTAGGTGGTTGTTATTTTTCAATTTATTTTTACATGGTTGCATTAATTCGCTTAGGTAAAAGTTCCACATTGGTATGCGGTACAAGTGAGTGACACAACGATGTTGACTAAAGAAATATCGCTTGTCCCAAAAAATAATGGCAGGTAAATCATAAATCTAAAATCATAAATCGGAAATGGTTGACGTAATATTAGGCCTGCAATGGGGCGACGAAGGAAAAGGAAAAATTGTAGATTATTTTGCTCATAATTACGATGTGGTGGCCAGATTTCAGGGCGGGCCTAATGCAGGACACACTTTATATGTGGAGGGTAAAAAAATTGTGCTGCACCAAATACCCAGCGGTATTTTTCATGAAGAAAAAACCAATCTTATAGGCAACGGAGTAGTGCTGGATGCAGTTACACTTAAAAAAGAATGTGAAAATGTGGCTGCTTTTGGTGTAGACTATAAAAAGAATTTATACATCAGCGAACGCACCCATTTAATTTTGCCAACACACCGTGCTATTGATAAAGCCAGTGAATTAAGTAAAGGCAATGAAAAAATAGGAAGCACCTTAAAGGGCATTGGTCCGGCTTATATGGATAAAACCGGCCGTAATGGTTTACGAGTAGGTAATTTATTGGATAAGAGTTTTACAACAGAATATATTAAGCTACGCCTGAAGCATCAGAAAATACTGGAAAGTTTTAATTTTCAGGAAGATATTAGTGCCTGGGAAGAAGAATTTTTTGAAGCGATTGAATTTTTAAAGGAGTTTAAAATTGTAAATGGCGAATATTTCATTAACGATAAAATACAACAGGGGCAAAGGGTTTTGGCAGAAGGGGCGCAGGGAAGTATGCTGGATGTGGATTTTGGAACATTTCCTTTTGTTACAAGCAGCAGTACTATTTCGGCGGGTGTCTGTACTGGTTTAGGTATTGCTCCACAAAAAATTAAAGAAGTATTTGGTGTATCAAAAGCTTATTGTACAAGGGTGGGTAGCGGCCCTTTTCCTACGGAATTAAATGACGAAACCGGGGAGTTGATACGTAAGACAGGCAGCGAATTTGGTGCTACTACCGGCAGACCAAGGCGCTGTGGCTGGATTGATTTAATAGCACTTCAATTTGCCTGCATGATAAACGGTGTTACACAAATAATAATGACAAAAGCCGATATTCTGGATAATTTAGATGAACTTAAAGTTTGTAATGGTTACAAAATTAATGGAGAAGAGAAAAATTATGTGCCTTTTCAGATGAATAAGGTTAATATTGAACCACTATATAAAAGTTTTGAAGGCTGGAAAACAGATATTACTGCAATGAAAAATTTTAGTGAGCTTCCGCAGCAAATGAAAAATTATATAGATTACCTTAATAAATTTTTAAAAGTACCCGTAAATTACATCAGTAATGGCCCGGGGAAAGAACAAATTATACTGGCTTAAAAAAAATATTTAAAAAATAGTTGGGAATATTTTTGGCAGTTTAAAAAACTCGTACAAATTTTACAGTAACAACCTGTTCAATTTATGGCAATAAAATCCGAAAAAGAAAAAAAAATCCCTGCAAAAAAAATTGCAGCTACCGAAATTACATCTGCAAAAAAATCGCCAAAGAAAAACGAAGATGATGACGATGATGATTTTGATGATGACGATGAGGTAGAAGCAAAACCTGCAAAAGGTAAAAGCGCATCAAAAAAGAAAGGTAAAGATGACGATGATGATGATGACGACGATGTAGAAGTGGCTGATGACTGGGAAAAACCAGAAGAGGAAGATAGTTGGGACCCTGATTTTGATGAATTTGATGTACCCAAATCAAATGGTAAAAAGGCTACGGCTAAAAAAGCCAGAAAAGGTGATGACGATGATTTGAAGCTAGATGATGATTTTAAAGATTTAGGTCTTGATGATTTGGATGGCGGAGGTGGGGCTTTTGATGAAGATGATGATGACTTTTAGGGATGCTTAAAAAAAGTAGTGAATAGAAATTCAAAAACTTTTTCGTTAAATAATTTTACCGAATTCAGAATACAAATGTTGAACTGGGCTAACCGGTTCAACATTTTTTGTTTACTGGATAACCAGCACTATAGTTTTACCGCACCAGCTTTTGAATGCCTGCTGGCAGTGGGTTGTAAAAAGAGTATTGCTGTGCAGAGTGGTAATGCTTTTGAGGAGTTAAAAGTTTTTTACACAATGAATAATGAATGGCTTTTTGGTCATTTTGGGTACGATTTAAAAAACGAAACTGAAAAATTATTCTCTGAAAATTTTGATGGTATTGAATTTGATGATATGTATTTTTTTGTTCCGGAACTTGTAATAAAGCTTGGCGAAAAACAGGTAACTATTTTTTGTGACGATAATGCACAGCAAATTTTTGACGAAATACGATTATCATCTTTTACAATTGAAAAAATTAAGCAAGATGATTTTATGGTTAAAAACAGAATTTCAAAAGCTGATTACAGCAGCACAATAAAAAAACTTCAACAGCATATTTTACAGGGCGATTGTTACGAAATTAATTTTTGCCAGGAATTTTTTGCAGAAGATGCAGTTATTGACCCATTATATGTTTATCATAAACTGATACAGCTTTCTCCCAATCCTTTTGCTGCATTATATAAAGTGAATGACAAATTTTGTATTTGTGCAAGCCCGGAGCGGTATCTTAAAAAAGAAGGCATTAAAATATTTTCGCAACCCATAAAGGGTACCAGCAAAAGAGATAGGTTAAATGAAGAAAGAGATTTGCAAAACAAAAAATATTTAACTCAAAACGAGAAAGAAAAAAGCGAAAATGTAATGATAGTAGATTTGGTACGAAATGATTTAAGTAAAGTATGCAGGGAGGGGACAGTAAAAGTAGATGAATTGTTTGGTGTATACAGCTTTCCGCAGGTACATCAAATGATAAGTACAATTAGCGGGGTGGTGAAAGATAATATTGATTGGATTGATATTATTAAAGCAACATTTCCAATGGGGAGTATGACTGGTGCACCTAAAAAAAGAGTAATGGAATTAATAGAGCAATATGAACAAACCAAACGTGGATTGTTTTCCGGTGCAATTGGTTATATAAATCCAAATGGCGACTTTGATTTTAATGTAGTAATCCGCAGTATATTTTATAATGCTTCTTCACGTTATCTTTCTTTTCAGGCGGGGGGGGGGATAACTTTTTATAGCGATGCTGAAAAAGAATATGAAGAGTGTTTGATGAAAGCAGAAGCGATGAGGAAAGTTCTGGAATAACTGTCATTCCGACGAAGGAGGAATCTGCCCAACTCTATTGCTGCTGCCCATAGAGGAATGTGCCTAAATATATTACTGCTGCCGAATATTTGCAACACTGCTAAACAGGAAAATATCTCTTTCACCGATATAAAGCTTAATCCTATGTAAGCGTAGGCAAAGTCTATTTAGCAGTCTGTAACTTGTTTTTGTTCAGGTATTCTTTGAATTCTGCAAAAGTCATATTTTCAGTTTCCTTTGCAATCTTTTCTTTAATTTTTCTAAACACTTTCACAGTGTCGAAAGTGTTTTCTTTTTTATTTGCCGTCTTCATTATACACGATTTCTTTAGGTGAACGAATGTCAAGTTGCTATTTTCGCTTGAACCAATTCTCTATTTTCACTCCGTCCAATCGTTCGAAATCTTTTACGTTGTCTGTCACCAAAGTGAGTTTGTTTTCAATAGCAGTAACTCCAATTAAAAGGTCAAACTCGTCGTGCATAGGTTTGCCAATTTTTCTAAGTCTTACTTTCTCTTTTGCGTAGCGCTTGATTGAACCGTAAATTGGAATTATTGAAAGTTCGCTTACAAAAGCGTCAACAGATTTGTGAGATTTTGTTGGATTGTCACTATTTTCTGCACCATAGCGTAATTCAACAACTGTGATTTCTGAAATGAAACAGTTTTCTCTTCCTTTTTGTTTTATAAGGTCGTCCAAATTTAGTTTGCCTCATAAAAAGAAAACGCAAATATTTGTGTCAAGTAAATACTGCATTAGAATTTTATTTCTTTATTTCTAAATTTCCTACTTGATTTAATGTCTGCAATTATTTCTTCCGCTGATTTTTCAGAGGAAAAAGCACCAAATGATTTATAAAATTTAGTATCCTTTGTTGTTTTCTCTGTTTTTAATGACTTAGAAAGACTTTCAATCAATTCAATTTTGCTCAAAGAACTAAGTCCTTCAAATAAGCCTGAATAAGTTTCCACGATATGTCTGTCAGTATAGCTCATTGTAATTTATTTAAAGTAAAGTTAATAAATTTTCTGTCACTTTTAGGTTATCACAAATTATAGTACACAACAACTGCATTTGCAGGTTTTAATGCCTTATCGCAAATAGGGTTGCAAA